>JALNVF010000107.1 GCA_023231445.1 Treponema sp.
CGTAAGTCCGGTCAGCACCGTCTGTACCGCCTGCATGCGTTCTGCATCTATGCCCGAGTGTTCCGCAAACGACGGCCACTGCGCAACGGCTTCACGGACTTCTGCAAGTATATCCTGTACCTGTGCCCTTTTCAAAAAAGCCGCTTTCCCGCACTCATAAAAATCTTCTGCCGTAAAATGTTCCCGTTTTCCGTTCATGGACATCTGATGCATGCCCGTCCACAGGCCGCCCGGATTCCAGCTGAATGTAATATCGTATGCAGGCGCAAGCGACCATCTGCCTGTCCGGTCCATGAGAAATGAAATGTTTTTTACATGGTCATCGTTGTTCGCTGCAAGTATGTTGAACGCCATACGTTTAAAAAACTGAATACCTGCGCTGCGGTCAAGTCCGATCCTGTCCATAATACCGAACACCTGTTCGTAACTGTACGCGCCTGCCTGATTAAAATCGTAATGAGCAAGCGCACCGAGCGTCTGCATGTGGATTTTTCCGCCGCCCGGAGTGCGGTCAAACCGTTTCGTGATAAAATGACGGCGTCCGTTTTCTTCGAGCAGCCGGCATTCGCTCATTTCAATTCCGGCCTGCTGCGCCATACGGTAATAGGCGTATTCAATCTGACCGTAGCCTGACGGATCTGCCAGTTCCTTATCACCGTTTCCCTTTACACCATCAAATTTGATGAGCCAGTATTCGAAACCTTTATCAGTCTGGAGCTGTCCGGAACGGATTTCGTTCGTCTGCGGATTCCACGCTATGACGGCCTTTGCACGCGCACCGCCTGCCGATGTACCAACCTGGATTATCTGTGCAAGCGCCTTCGCTTCTTTCGTTTCGTCTTCCGGGTGGAGCGGTGCGGCAAGTTTTTCTCTGTTTTGAATTATCTTTGAGGCAAGATCTGCCAGCGCATCAATATGCAGCCGTTCGTTATAATCGGGACTACCGCTCAGTACCGGACGGAATTCAAGTGCGCCCATCCCGCGCGTTCCCGTATAGCACAGACGCTCAACAGCGTTGAACGATTCGGGAGTCCGTCCCTGACCTGCAAGCCACACGTCAATGAGCGCGTTTCCGAATTTGTCGGGAATAGAATCAGAAAGCAGTCCCGGCAGTCCGTGAAAACTCCGGACAGACAGTTCGGGAAAACGGAACACTTCGGACGAGAGCGGCATCATAAGCGGCGATACCTGGATTCCGCTCTGCCGGAAGCCGGGTTCGTATTCAAAGGAAGCATACGGATCGCCGTCCGGAGAAGTGACTGCACCGATCGTTGTCCCCCACAGGCGGACCTCTGCCGTCGTCGTCATTTTTCATCTCCCCATTTCCATGCAGAATCATCAGCAGTTTTTTCCTGCCGTTTTGAAGAAACCCGTTTTTTCTGTTTTGCTTCAGGCCGGAGCAGTTCCACCGGATGCAGTTCCTGTTCCGGTACAAGTACGTTGAATTTTCCCAGCAGCCTGAGAGCCCGCAGGATTCTTATAAAGCTGTCCATCTGTACGGAACTGCCCGATTCAAGACGGACGACAGTACTGAGCGAAACGTTCGCCTGTCCGGCAAGCTCCGTCTGTGTTATGCCGCGGTCGATACGGATCTGTTTAATGCGCCCGCTGAGTTCTTTTAAAACCGATTCATCGGTAAGGGAATCCTGAATTTCCATACGGCAAGCATACTGCATATATCTATACCTGTCAATAATTAGTCATATGTGACAAATTAATGCTTATTTTTGTGTATAGTTGGTCAAAAAAGATATATTAAAAAATATAGGTTTATTTGTGCGGAGGGCTTAACAGCCCGCCTCCCGGGGCGAGGTTGTTGATTCAGGCAGCAGGTTTACGACCCCTGCTGCCTGAAGCGCAGAAGTGGTGATTTATGATGTATCCGCATAATAGGTATAAAACCGGGTAAAAAATAAAAAAATTCAGGGAATTTAACAAAATAATTTCATTTTTTTTGTGGTGAAAGTGATTATACTTGTCTCATAACTTGACAAAGAGGTCGGATATGCGGATATCCGGCCTCTTTTATTTTTAACCCTATTTTATGGAGGAAAAACATGGCAAATGAAAAAATGATGCGGTATCCGGATTTTACAATGGCGTCGGGTCCGTGTTCCGTATCACAGACAGTACTTGCAGCAATGAGTCTGCCGGTAGTATATCATTATGATCCTGTGTTTATGGATTTATTTCAGGATACGTGTGAAAAATTAAAAAAAGTACTTTACACTAAAAATGATGTAATCATCATGCAGGGGGATGCCGTTCTTGCGCTGGAATCTGCGGCATACAGTATGATAGCACCGGGGGATACGGTCCTGAATCTGGTATCGGGCTATTACGGAAAAGGATACGGCGATCATATTACGGCCTTCGGCGGAAATCTTCTGGAACTTGAGGTACCGTATAATGAATCGGTACGGATTGAGCAGGTGGAAAAAGTCATAACCGAACATCCGGAAATAAAAATTCTATCCATGGTCCATTCCGAAACTCCGTCGTGTACTGTAAATCCGGTAAAAGAAATCTGCCAGCTGGCTCATAAACACGGGATTTTAACAATAGTCGACAGTGTCTCTGGAGTCGGCAGTACGGAAGTGCTTGTCGACAAATACGGGATTGATATCTGCATCGTCGGTTCGCAGAAATGCATCGGAGCTGTTCCCGGTCTTTCCATAGTGTCCGTATCGGATGCTGCATGGAAAAAAATGGAGAAAAGAAATCCAAGACGCTGGAGCGTTCTGTGTATGCTCGACTGGAAAGAAATGTGGGTTGCTGATAAACGTTTCCCGTCTACGATATCGGTCAGTCTTATTTACGCTCTTCATCAGGCTGTCGACGAAATTCTTGAAGAAACAATGGAAAAAGCCTGGGAACGGCATGAACTGTGTGCAAAGATGTGCAGAGCAGGATTAAAGGGAATGGGACTTACGCTGTGGGCTGTATCGGAAGAAATCTGTGCAACCTGTGCAACGTCGTTCTGTCTTCCTGAAAAGATAAACCAGCTGGAATACCGGTATCATTTGCGGAATAAATACGGGTTTATGATTTCCGCAGGTTTGAATGAACAGGCTTCAAAGCTTCTGCGGATAGGACACATGGGAAATGTGGCAAAACCGATGATTATACCGGCCGTTTTAACAGCAGTCGGCAATGCGTTTTGTGATATGGGACATGAGGTGGATGTTGATGCAGGAATAGTTGCAGCCTGCAGTATAAGGAGATAAAAATGAAGAAACCTAAAAAAATATTTGCAGCAAAAATGGTTGCACTGATCGCAATATTAACGGCCGTTACGACAGTTCTTACGCTGATCGTACGTATTCCCTTTGCACCGACGAGAGGGTATATCACGCTGGCCGATGTGGGTGTATATTTTGCATCGTTTGCACTGGGACCGGTTGTGGGAACAATTGCAGGAGGAGTGGGAACAGGTCTTGCAGACGCCATTTCGGGCTATCCGCAATGGATGATTCTTTCCTGCCTTATACACGGACTGCAGGGACTTGCCGCCGGGCTTATCGGTAGAAAGGGAAAGCTGGTGTTTATGATTCTGGGATGTGTGACGGGAGCCGTTATTATGGTAGGAGGATATTTCATATCCGAAGTTTTTCTGTACGGAATAGGTGCTGCCGCGGCGGAAATTCCGGGTAATCTGTTCCAGAATGCAGCCGGAGCCGTAATAGGAATTCCTCTTGTCTATGCAGTAAAAAAAGCATATCCGCCTATCAATGAAATAGGTAAAAAACAGACCTGGAAGGAAGTCTGAGCTGTATGGACGACAACTACATTATCGAAATAGAGAACCTGAAATTCGCCTATCCTGCCTATGAGGGAGAAACACAACCGAAATTCGTATTAAACGGTTTGAATCTGAAGGTAAAAAAAGGAGAATTTCTTTCCATTATGGGACCGACAGGTGTCGGAAAGACGACGCTCAGCCTCGTGATTAACGGCATCATACCTCATTCGACGGGAGGTCTGTTCGGCGGATGTGTAAAAGTATGCCGGATGGACACAAAGGAATACACTATGGCAGAGCTGGCCAAAAAGGTCGGAATCGTTTTTCAGGATCCGGAAAGTCAGTTGTTCTGTATGACGGTGGAAGACGAAGTCGCTTTCGGTCTGGAAAATGTCGGAATGCCGCGGGAAGAGATGGATGTAAAAATAACGAATGCATTACATGCCGTCGATATGGAGGAATACAGGGAAAGGTCACCATTCAATCTGTCCGGAGGACAAAAACAGCGGGTGGCAATAGCTGCGATGCTCGCGATGGAACCTGAGATTCTTATACTTGACGAACCGACTTCCGGGCTTGACCCGATAGGCAAAAGTGAGGTTTTCAGAGTCATACACGATCTGAAAGCACAGAAAAATATGACGGTTATTATGATAGAACAGGAAAGCGAACGGGTTGCCGAATTTTCAGACAGAGTTGTCATCCTGTACGAAGGAAAGGTCGAAATGGAAGGTACTCCCGGGGAAATATTCCGGAAGGTACCCGAACTGCGGAAAATCGGTATATCAATACCGCAGATGTCCGAACTGAGTTACGACTATTCGGTAAAAACTCAAAATAAGGAATGCGATTTTATATCTTTAGGCGGAGCTGAACTCTTTTTTACGGGAGGTTCTGTATGACAGAAGAAGATAGAGTGCCTGTTATCGAAGTAAGAAATCTCCGACATGTGTATGACAACGGTACGGAAGCTCTGGCGGGAATCAATATAAAGATTTACCGCGGGGATTTTATCGGAGTAATCGGTCAGAACGGTTCCGGAAAATCGACTTTCATAAAACACCTGAACGGTCTTCTCCGTCCAACGGCAGGAACAGTTCTGTTAAACGGGACCGATATAAAAAAAGAATCCGTAGTAAAAATTTCCAGAACGGTAGGATTCGTATTTCAGAATCCGGATCATCAGATTTTCTGCCCCAACGTGGAAGAGGAACTCCTGTTCGGACCAAGAAATATGGGATTGAACGAGAAAGAAGCGCAGGACCGGAAAGATGAAGCTATGGAAAGATTCGGTCTTACGCAGTTTGCAAAATACCCTCCTGCAATTCTCGGGTTCGGTATCCGCAGGAAAGTCAGCATCGCAGGTATTTATTCCATGAAACCCGACATAATGATACTTGATGAACCGACAGTCGGTCTGGACTGGAAGACTACCCTGGATCTAATGCAGATCATAACGGAATTAAATGCGGCAGGTCATACAATTCTGCTGGTTACCCATGATATGCGCGTAATTTCCGAATATACGGACAGGAGTATCGTACTCAGGCACGGCAGTCTGATATTGGACGGAAAAACGAGAGATGTAATGAAAAATTTCAGTGTGCTTCAGGAAACCCGTATTACGCCTCCTGATATAATGAAACTTTCCGATGAACTTATGCAGAGAGGTTTTATTAAAACTCATACGCTTACGAACAGCGAATTTATTAACGAATATGAAAAAGAATATCAAAAGGAGCTGTATGTAGAAGGAGTCTCTCATGGGTTTTGATTTTTATATCAGGGAAGATACGTGGCTGCATCGTTTTGATCCGCGGGTTAAGATTATACTGGCAGTTGTACTTATGTTTGTAGTGCTCTCTTTAAAAAGTCTGCTGCCGATAGTCATAATACTTTCTGCCATACATGCGGCATTGTTCAGCGCAAAAATACCGCTTAACCGTTTTCAATGGGTATGGAAAATGATGCTTCCGGTAACAATAATGATTATTGTATTATGGCCGTTCTTTTATCACAGCGGGAAAGAACTGATTCATTTCGGTATACTGTCTATTACTTCGGGCGGGTTGATAGAAGGAACGGCGATGGCGTTGCGGATATGTTCTCTCGGCTTTGCCTGTTTTATTCTTCTGTTCACAACGGATCAGAATCAGATTGTACGCGGGCTTGTAAAAATGGGATTACCGTATACGATAGGTCTTACTTTTGCCATAACGCTCCGGTATCTGCCGACCTTTTTCGGTATCATCGGCATGGTGATCGACGCACAAAAAGCCAGAGGACTTGATCTGAACACCGGCGGTCCTGTCAAACGCATGAGATCCTATATGCCGGTTCTGGTAGCAGTACTTATAACCGGACTCAAAACAAGTGAAAATCTGTCCAATGCGCTTGAAACAAGGGCGTTCAGCGTATCGGTAAAAAAACGGACATATTTCAACGATATTCGTTTCAGAGCGGCAGACGGTATTGCAACCGTATGTATTATCGGTGCTGCTGTTTTGAGAATTTATACGATGGTTGCTTGATTTTTTTAATCATTATAGTGTAGTGTTGACTGGTTTCTGAATTAAGACAAAGAGGTCGTTGCTTTCCGGCAGCGGCCTCTTTTTGTCTGTATCCCGATTTTAGTTAAGGGAACCTCTGAAAATTGAAGTTTTCAGAGGTTCCCTTAAGGGCATTGCCGCTGACATGAAGGAGGGGCTGTGTACAAAATAATGCTGGTTGATGATACGGATATTTTCCGCCGGCAGTTCAAGAGACTTATGGATTTCAAAGTCCGGAACGTTTTTGCAATAGTCTATGAAGCGCGGAACGGAAAAGAAGCTGTCGATATAGCGAAGAAATCGGCAGTGGATGTCATTATCACGGACATCCGTATGCCTGTAATGGACGGAATCGAACTGCTGCAGGAAATCAAAAAACTGCATTTGTGTACGTATGTCGTTCTTTTGAGCGAATTTGCGGATTTTTCTTCCGCAAGGCAGGGAATTGTATTCGGCGCTTTCGATTTCATAGAGAAACCTGTCGACGGGACAAAACTGTCGGCTCTTTTTGAGCGTCTAAAAACATGTATTGAAGAAAGAAAATCGACGGAGGCAGAATTCCTGCAGAATAATACGACGGACGGTACGTCGGGAAATATTATGATCAGAAATATCTGCAGATACATTCAGGACAACGTAGGTGCTGCGGTATTATCCCTTGACAGCGTGGCGGACCGTTTTTTCGTAAATAAATCCTATTTAAGCCGTCTGTTCAAAAACGAGACGGGGAAAAACTTTGTGGACTACGTTACCGGAATAAAAATTAAGAAGGCCAAGATACTGTTAAGGGAACGCCGGCTCAAGATTTATGAAATTGCGCATGATCTAGGTTATGAAGACGAAGAATACTTCAGCCGTATATTTAAAAGGGTTGAAGGAATAAATGCCTCTGAATATCAGAAACAGGTATAAGGAAACAATATGGCAGAAGACAGACATTCTTTTTATCTTTTTGCTCTGTCCGTCATTACCGGTCTGGCGGGTTTGCTGACAGCCAGGCTGCTGTTCTCTTCCGGTATGGTTTATTTTATCAACGTCAGTATCTTTCTGCCACTGCTTATTGCGCTTGCCCTGCCTGCAGAATATTCAGTGATAGCGGGGATTGTCGGATTCGGTATTTTTATCCCTGTAGTAGAACACCCTGAGTACGGATATGCAAATATGATTGAAGTTTTTCTCCTGTACGCGCTGTTCCTTGTAGACGGGAAATTTACCGCATGCGGGAAACTGCCGGAAAACGCATGGGAGCAGTGCAGACCGTATATCGTAAATACACTTTTCTCCGTTTTCTACATCATCATTCATGTTTCCGTAATGTCCGAAGTCATCAGGTGGAATCCTCCCGAAATAAAAGGTCTTGCATACGACATAAGCGAAAAAAGCATTGTTATCAACAGCCTGAATTTTATGATTTGGCTTTTACTGATGACTGCCGCTTCAAAGATCATGCTCTATCTTCCTGCAGCAAGGAAACTGCTTCAGCTTGAAAAAACGGAAGACAGCCATTACAGCAGAAAACTGATATCCGCCATGCTCTTTGTTATTATTTCGTATTACCTGACAGATTTCTGTATTAATAATTTTATATATCATAAACCGGTGATATACGATTACAGTTATTTTTATACGGCATACGGACTGGAAAAAGTTCCGATGTTCGTTCTCGGCGTTTTTGCCATATGTGATTTTCTGCTGTTCAGCAACAGCGGAAAATATCTGACGGAAAGAAAACTGGCTGAAACAAAAAAACAGTATCAGAAAATATTTCATAACATGACGGCTTCATATGAAGAACTTGAGTCTTTCTGCTGTCTGCTTTCTCATGAGATTAAAAATCCTCTGCACGAAATTGAAGCATATGCGGATATTATAATTGAAGATAATTCAGAGAACCTGGACATTCAATCCCGAAACGATATGGAAGCCATAAAGAAAGTCTGTTCCCATATGCTTGATTTATCCGATTCAATGATGAAATATTCAAAAGTCGGTTATACAATCATGAATCCGTGTATAGTGGATATGAATGCACTTGTAGGAATTGTTCTGGCCAACAGTATAAAAACTCATCCTGAAAAAAAATTTAAAGTCAGTGTGGCAGAACTGCATAAAGTGTACGGCGATGAATTCCTGCTTCAGCAGATGACCGTAAATATTATCGGTAATTCCGTAAAATTCTCGATACAGCGTCCGGTAGTGCAGTTAAAAATCTGGTCTAAAGCGGAAAACGGGAAAATCACCTTTTTCTTTCAGGATAACGGTATCGGTTTTGAGCAGGAAGATGCAGGTAAACTGTTCCGGCTTTTTGAAAGACTTCACAGCAGAACTGAATTTGAAGGCAACGGAATAGGACTGGCGATGGTACTGAAGATCGTACAGCGCCATCACGGGAAAGTCAGTATTACAGGAAAAAAAAATAAAGGATGCACTGTCCGGGTAAGTTTTCCCGACCGTACGGTGTAACGGATCGGGTAAATAATTATCGTATAGGTTTATTTACCCTACGGCACCGTTTACATAGACGTGAGCAGTCAGCCACGTACCGTCAGCACCTATCTTTTTTCCGCCGACTTCAACAAAACCGTCTTTCGTATACAGCGGCAGGGAGAAGAATTTTTCAGGCTTTACGTAACACAGTTGTTCATCCGGCGGCGTAAAGCCTTCCGGTTCAAGAACTGTTCCCGGCACGAACTCCGGCGCAAAAAGTACTTCGCATGTCTCATGATCTTTTACGTCAGGATCGGAAGCTGCAAGCAGCATCCCGTTGCTGCGTACTCCGCGGAAATTGGCCGGTTTTAAATTGTACACAAGGACAATCGTTTTTCCGAGCAGTTCTTCCGGTTCATAGAAGGGGACAATTGAACTGACTATCTGCCGCGGTTCCGGATCGCCTGCGTCAAGGGTCAGAATATACAGCATTGTTCCGCCGGGATGCTTTTCCACGTTTGTGATTTTTGCGGCCTTGAGGATGACCCTGTTTCTGAATTCCTCTGCAGCCGGCAGCGCGGCAGTCTGTGTATTCTGTTCCATATTGGTTACTCCTTCAGATATCCGGGGAAAATCCGGATATTATGCTGTTCATTCTACCGGAAAGGGCACAGGAAGAACAGCACTTTATATTTTGTACTCCCATGTAATAACAGTCGTATCAAGTCTGCTGGTTCCGTATTCAGATGTATAACACCATGATTCAGGCCACGAAGCTGCTTCCTGTTCTGAACAGACACATTTTATAGATGTGAGAACATTACATCCGCAAAATGCATTGTTTCCCATCGTAATGTCAGTACCCGGAATTATGACAGATTCGAGTTTACTCCAGGCGAAGGCGTTATCTCCTATAGATTCAAGTTTTGAGCCCTGTTCAAATGTTATCGTTTTCAGATGCTTACATTCAGAAAACGCAGCATCATCAATAGTTTGTACCTCAGAGGGAATGGTGATGTACAGGAAACAGGCATTGGAAAAGGCTTCTTTTCCAATTTTTACAAGTGTTGAAGGGAGCAGTACGGATCTGGCTATACAGCCTTTGAAAGCACTGTCCGGAATAAACGTATTTTTTGATTTGCTTAAGTCGAGAATACAGCCGCTGCCGCAGTGTGATATAGCGGTATTAACAGAAGTAAATGTATCGGCTGCTATGGTTCCGTTAATATGTAAAGTTATTGCCGAGTACATCCCTGTAACCGGATCTCTGACTCCATTATACCCGATTCCGGATATAACAATTAGTACGATTCCTGAAGGAATTGTTATTGATGAAATATTATCACAATCAGTAATGGCCTTAGGCGCCATGTCCGTAAGTTTTGATCCGGCCTGGAAAATAACCGATTCAAGTTCGTTATCACTGGTTACAAAATCTCTGCCTATTTTTTCTACTCCGGACGGTATGGTAATGGACGCAAGATGTGTATTCGAAAATGCAAATTCACCTATCGATTTCAGGCTTTCCGGAAGTGTAACTGATGTAAGACTTGAACCGGAGAATGCGTTGGTTTCGATCGTTGTAAGCCCTTCAGGCAGTGTAAGAGATGAAATTCCGGAACCAAAGAAAGCTGAATCTCCGATTTCTGTTATTCCTGCCGGAAGTCTGATTGTCCCCAGATTGCGGCAGAGACTGAATGCGTTGTCCGGTATTTTTGTTAATCCGGTATATCTTATATCAAGATTTATTTTATATGTATTCCTGTAGGTGTTTTCTTTTATTGCTTCACTGATTGCTGCCAGCTGTTCGTCCGTTATATCACCGGTAATATGTATTGTGGCGTCATTCGAAATATTTTTTATTATATCAGGAGCTTTGTCAGCAGTAACTTCAAATTCTTTCTGCCATACTGCATAAAATACCGTATCGCGTTGAATAACAAACTTTTCTCCGCCATAAAAAACACCTTCTGCCGCATCAGTATTTTCCGCCCATCCGCCGAAACAGTAGTCGGTTTTTACGAGACTGCCTGTGTTTCCTTCAATTGTAAGTATCTCGCTTTCCTCAAATTTTTTTCCGGTAACCGGGACTTCTCCGCCTGTATTTCCATTGCCGTCATAGGTAACAGAGTAAATTTCATTGTTTGAATCAGTTTTGCAGGAAATAAAACTCAGTAAAAAAATAAGTATAATGATAAAGGATATTTGCTTATACATAAATACTCCTTAAAAGTTATACTTATTTTATACTAATTCTGAAAGATGTCTATAGCACTGGTAAATTTTATTTCTGCGTACGTCTCACGGGCGCATCGGATACACTCCCTGCATGCATATACAGTAATTAATAGTACCGTTTTTTGAAATCGGACATTCAGCCGAATTCAGATTCGGCAGACCGAATGTAGTCCTGCCGTCTCCGCCGAAGGATGTTCCGATCAGTGAATACAGCGCCGGATTTGACTGTATTTCAAGAAGTGAACCGTCACACAGGTGCCAGCCCTGCGGAACAAAGTTATACGGGAAGAGCATCACTGCTCCCAAAAGAAAATCTTCCATAGTAATCTGCCTCCATACCAACAGGATAATCCGGGATTTTCAAAAAACAATGCTGCGTATACAGAAAAGCGGAAAAAAACAGTATACTACCATATAATGGCAAAACAGGTAGATTTTGAAAAAGGAAAAATA
>JALNVF010000108.1 GCA_023231445.1 Treponema sp.
CTGCCATCCCGGCGACTGTCACTATACGAGCGGCAACTATTTCGCACGCCGCCGCATGACACTCCTCTTTTCAATGCTCAATTTCATGGGTATTGAAAAGGGACGTACGCGTGTCGAATGGGTATCAGCCGCAGAAGGTGCACGGTTTGCAAAAACAATGCAGGATTTCGTCGAGACTGTTACAAAACTTGGAGAAAATAAACGGCTGGAGGATCTCAGATGCAAGACAACAAAATAAGTTCGCAGCTTGTCTCCCGCGCGAAGGAGCTTCTTTCCAGCGGTAAAGTTCAGCTAGTAATCGGATGGCGCAAAGGACTTTTTGATTACGACGTCACCCCTTCTCTTTTTACAACTGCGGAAGATATTGAAAATAATTTCGTATACAACGAATGGTGCGGTGCGAATCTCTCAAAATATCTCGTAAAAGAAACGCGGAAAATCGAGACAGCAAAAGATACGGTACGCATGAACAACAAAATGGCAAAAATGAAGGATCCGAATGCTGCTGAACAGCCGGAACCACAGGCAAAAATACTTGTTTTTTTAAAGCCGTGCGACACCTACAGTTTTACTGAACTGCTCAAAGAACACCGTATTAACCGCGACGACGTGTATGCCGTCGGCATTCCGTGCGACGGTATGAAAGATCCTGAAAAAAAGGAACTTTCTGAACGCTGCACAGTCTGCAAGAGTAAAAAGCATGTCACCTACGACGAACTTATCGGCGAAGACGGCAGTGTACAGGATTCCAACAGATTCGATATGGTGGAAAAAATCGAAGCTATGTCTCCCGACGAACGTTTTGCATTCTGGCAGGGTGAACTTTCGCGGTGCATCAGATGCAACGCATGCCGCAACGTGTGTCCGGCCTGTACCTGCGAACACTGCATTTTCGATAATCCTGACAGCGGTGCTGCACAGAAAGTTGCGGCAGATGATTTTGAAGAAAGCATGTTCCATATTATCCGCGCATGGCACGTTGCCGGACGGTGTACAGACTGCGGTGAATGTTCACGTGTCTGCCCGCAGAATATTCCGCTTCATCTGCTTAACCGTAAATTTATAAAAGACATCAACGAACTGTACGGACCGTATATGGCCGGCAGTGATATGGAAACGAAGCCGCCGATGCTTACATGGACAAAAGACGATGCAAACCCAGGCGTTGTGAATACCCGTGATACAGCCGGTGCAACGCAATGCAATTGCAATGGAGGCAGATAATGTACGTTTTACCGTTATCACAACTTGATGCATTATTCGAAACAATCGGTTCCAGGGGGCCGCTCTATATTCCGGTAGACAATAATTCCGGTAAAGCTGATTTCAAACGCTGGGAAAATGGCGTACAGATGAGTAAAGCACTCAAAACTGTGCGTTCGGCGAAAGATTTCTTCTTCCCAAAGACGGAAAATCTTGTTAATTTCAAGATGAACGGCAGGAAAATTGAAGTCGAAGATCCGCGGAAAGAGCTTGAAGATTTTGTCGTATTCGGCGTACGCGCGTGCGATGCGGCAAGCTTTGCAATCGTCGACGACGTATATATCAATATGAAGCCGGTTGATACCTATTATAAGAACAGGCGCGAACATGGAACGGTTGTTACACTTGCATGTACCGATCCGGCTCAGACATGTTTCTGCAAACTGTATGATATAGATGCAGCCGATCCGAAAGGCGATGTGAGTGCATGGATGGCAGACGGAAACGTCTATCTTCAGCCGAATACGGACAAGGGAAACAGACTGATCGACAGCGTAAAGTCTCTGCTCAAAGAAAGCGACTCAAAAGTTGTTGAATCGCAGCAGAATGTCACACGAGAAAAAATTTCAAATCTGCCGTTCGTAAAGCTTGATCTTACAAAATATTCCGGCGAAAACATGCTCAAGATTTTTAATTCGAAAGTCTGGGACAGTCTTTCTGAAGCGTGTCTTGGCTGCGGAACGTGTACGTACGTATGCCCCACCTGCATGTGTTTCGATGTGCGCAGTTTCGATACAGGAGACGGAATCAAACAGTTCCGCTGCTGGGACAGCTGCATGTATTCCGATTTTACAAAAATGGCTGCTGCAAATCCGCGTCTTACTCAGAAAGAGCGGTTCCGTCAGCGTTTTATGCATAAACTCGTTTACTACCCCATGGACCACAAAGGAGTAAAGAGCTGCGTAGGATGCGGACGCTGCCTTGAAAGCTGCCCGATTCACATGAACATTGTAAAAGTCATAAAAACAATAGATGAAACGCCCGACCAACCCGAAGGAGCAAAATAATATGGAAAAAGATGCATTAATTCCGTACATCGGCGTCATAACGGATATCCGTCAGGAAACAGGCGATGTAAAGACATTCCGCGTCGTCGGCCGCGACGGAAAGAAACTGTTTGAACATATTCCCGGACAGTGCGCAATTATCGAAGTTCCCGGAGTCGGCGAATCAATGATTTCGATCACGTCTTCACCGACAATTCCCGATTATCAGGAATTCTCAATAAAAAAATGCGGATGTGTTACCACGTGGCTTCATTCGGTTGAACCCGGACAGGAAATTGCCGTCCGCGGGCCGCTCGGAAACGGATTCCCCGTAGAAACATCTTTCAAAGGTAAAAACCTGTTGTTTGTTGCCGGCGGTATCGGACTTGCTCCACTCCACAGTGTTATCAACTATGTACGTGCCCACCGTGAAAAATACGGAAAAGTAATGATTGTATACGGTTCCCGTTCAAAACAGGACCTTGTAACATATAAAGAAATCAGCGAAGAATGGATGAAGGAAAAAGATTTTAACGTCTGCCTCACAATCGATAAAGCACAGCCAGACTGGGACGGACACGTAGGCTTTGTTCCGACATACGTAAAGGAGCTTAATCCAGATCCGAGCTATACCGTCATTATGTGCGGACCACCGATTCTTATTCATCTTACACTTGCAGGACTTAAGGAACTCGGTTTCAAAGATACGCAGGTTTTTACAACAATGGAAATGCGTATGAAATGCGGTATTGGTAAATGCGGAAGATGCAATATCGGTGACAAATATGTCTGCAAGGACGGTCCGGTATTCAGTTTCGATCAGCTGGGAGAACTGCCTCCGGAGTATTAGACGTCAAAATGACATCCTGTCATTTTGACTCTGCGAGTTTTTGTTTTACAAAAACTCGCAGGTTATAAAACTACATTTTGACGCGCCATCCATGGCGCTTTGTCAATCATCTATTACGAGGTTAATAAATGTCAGACGAAAATAAAGAAATGGTAAACATTTACCTTTTTGGAAAGAAATATGAAGTTCCGTCGCAGCTTACTATTATGAACGCGATGGAATATGCCGGATACCAGCTTGTACGCGGGTGCGGATGCAGGAACGGCTTCTGCGGTGCGTGTGCAACGATTTACCGCATCAAGGGACAGAACCAGCTGAAGACGTGTCTTGCCTGCCAGACGAAAGTTGAAGACAACATGTATATCGCGACGCTCCCCTTCTTTCCTCTTGTTAAGCAGGTGTACGACATTAATAAAATTAAACCTGAACAGCAGATCATGATGCAGCTGTATCCTGAAATCTATGCATGTATCGGCTGCAATGCATGTACACGTGCATGCCCGCAGGGACTTAAGACGATGCAGTACATTGCATATGCTCAGCGCGGCGAATTCCAGAAATGCGCGGATGAGTCGTTCGACTGCGTCATGTGCGGTATCTGCTCTTCACGCTGCCCTGCCGGTATCAGTCATCCGCAGGTTGCAGAACTTGCACGCCGTCTGAACGGTAAATACATTCAGCCCGAGTCAAAGCATCTTACCGAACGCGTTCAGGAAATCAGGGACGGAAAGTTTGAAGCGCTGATTGAAGCTGTTATGGATAAGCCGCTTGACGAGCTCAAAGAACTGTACAACAACAGGGAAATTGAATCATGAGGTTGTCACAACAATGACATCCGTGTCATTGTTGTTCCGTGAGTTTGTCACGCAACTGACATACATGCCAGTTGCGTTTTGCTGGTTTCTGCTCCGCATAAACCAGCTGATATTTTAATAAACTGCCGACGCGCCGTCCGAGGCGCTGGGGCTGCAACATAAGGAGTATATGCAATGTATACAGGAATTATGCAGGAATCGGCGGCGAAAGTTGCCGCTAAACGGGAAGCAAATGCTGCGCTTGAACCGCGCCGCATGACTGCCGACGAAAAGGACGCAGTACTTAATGAGTACCATCCCGATCATATAAAATCACAGTTTACTGAACTTACAATAGGACCGAACAAAGGAGAGAAAGCTCCTCTTGAGCTGGTCGACATATTACAGGGAAAGCCGCGTGTTGAACCTTCTCAGATTGATTTGACCCATCCCGACTATGAAACCGACGTCCTCATTATCGGCGGCGGCGGAGCCGGTACGTCGGCTGCAATCGAAGCAGATAATGCCGGTCAGAAAGTTCTGGTCGTTACAAAACTCCGCGTAGGAGACGCGAATACGATGATGGCAGAAGGCGGCATTCAGGCTGCCGATAAGGCAAACGATTCTCCTCAGCAGCACTTTCTTGATGCATTCGGCGGCGGCCATTTTATGGCAAAGAAAGAACTTGTCTACGAACTTGTTACAAAAGCACCGGAAACAATCCAGTGGCTTAATAACCTCGGAGTTGAATTCGATAAAACTTCAGACGGAACAATGGTCACGACGCACGGCGGCGGAACAAGCCGCAAGCGTATGCATGCGTGTAAGGACTATTCCGGTGCTGAAATCATGCGCACGCTCCGTGACGAAGTATTCAACCGCGAGAACAACATCAAGGTTGTTGATTTTACCGCAGCAATAGAGCTTATCAAAGATGAAAAAGGAAACTGTGCCGGTGCCGTTCTTATGAATATGGAAACAAAACAGCTACTTATTGCAAAGGCAAAGACGGTCATTATCGCTACAGGCGGAGCCGGACGCATGCACTATCAGGGTTTTCCTACGTCGAATCATTACGGTGCAACGGCAGACGGACTTGTCCTTGCATACCGTGCCGGCGCAAAACTTCTTTATGAATATTCTCTGCAGTATCATCCGACGGGAGCCGCATTTCCGCAGCAGGTACTTGGAGCACTCGTTACGGAAAAAGTACGCTCGCTCGGCGCAAAAGTCGTGAATGTGGACGGAGACGTCTTCATCCATCCGCTGGAAACCCGTGACGTCGAAGCAGCCGGTATTATCCGCGAAGTAAAGAAAGGAAAAGGCATCCCGACAGGAATGGGCAGCGGTGTGTGGCTTGACACTCCTATGATTGAGCTCAAAAACGGTGAAGGTACAATCGAAAAGCGTATTCCCGCCATGATGCGCATGTTTGCAAAATATGACATCGACATCAGAAAGGATCCGATTCTTGTCTACCCGACGCTGCACTATCAGAACGGCGGCGTTGATATTAATCAGGACTGCAGTACCAATATCCCGAATTTGTTCGTAGCTGGCGAAGCCAGCGGCGGTATTCACGGAACAAACCGCCTCATGGGCAATTCGTTACTCGACGTTGTCGTATTCGGACGCGTTGCAGGTACGGCTGCTGCAAGACAGGCTGCAAAAACTTCCATGCCGGAGAAACTGACGCTGCAGCATGTGAAAGATTTTGAGAAAGAACGTACGGATGCAGGAATACATACGGAGACACAGTCTCCCCGTCTTCTTCCTCATTATACACACGGTAATCCTGAATTTGAAGAAAGGAAATAACAGATGAGTACATTGAGTACATTTGCAATCATTGCTGCAATTCTGGGACTGATGTATCTTGCCTATAAAGGCTGGTCTATCATTCTTATCGCACCGCTTCTTGCGCTTGTTGCAGCAATTGGGTCGGGAGAATCGTTTATTAACATTCTCGGCAACGTCTATCTGGTAAAAGCCGCCGAATATATTAAAAATTACTTTCCGATATTTCTCTTCGGCGCAGTCTTTGCAAAAATTATGGAAAAGGGAGGACTTGCTGCTTCCATTGCGAATAAAATCGTAGAACTGCTGGGGCCTAAACGGGCACTTCTTGCAGTTATTCTTGGATGCGCAGTTCTTACATACGGCGGATTGAGCGTGTTTGTCGTTGCATTCGTCATGTATCCGTTCGGTGCAATACTCTTTAAAAGAGCCGGAATGCCGAAAAGACTGCTGCCTGCAGCGCTGTGGATCGGTATTTTTACCTTTACTATGGTAGCACTTCCCGGCACGCCCCAGATCCAGAATATTATTCCGTCGACGTACTTCGGTACTTCAACATGGTCCGGTATCGGCATAGGCTTATTTGCAACGGTTTTATATCTTGCAATCGGACTCGGCTGGCTCGGATACCGTTCAAAATATCTTATGAGTAAGGGCGAAGGATACGGGAATCATACAGAAGCAGAGACTGAATACATATCTGCGGAAGCCCTTCCATACTGGGGCATATCGCTTATACCGCTTGTTACGGTTATTGTTCTGAATATTTTCATAAATAATCCGTTCAAGTGGAGCTGGATAACATGGAATGTTTCGTCAATATGGTCTATTACATTTGCAACAATAGTATCTTCCGTACTTGCAGTCATTATAGGACGGAAAAAACTTTTTGCTTCAGCAGCAGATAAAAAACCAAATAAAGACGGATTTCTGAAAGTTCTTAATGAATCGTCCATATCTTCCGGTACGGCCGTATTCAACGTTGCTTCAGGCTATGCGTTCGGCTGCGTTATAACAAGCGTGGCTGGTTTCGGTATTATCAGCGAAATGCTCATGAAGCTCAGCGCAAACGGTAATCCGCTGTTCTCTGCTGTTCTGAGTACCAGCCTTATGGGGGGTATTACCGGTTCAGCATCAAGCGGTATGACGATTGCTCTGTCAAAATTCGGAGCGCAGTGGGCACAGATGGCTTCCAGTGCAGGTATACCGCTTGATGTGTTACACAGAATTGTGGCAATTTCCGCAATCGGAATAGATCCTGTTCCTCACTGCGGTGCACTTGTGACAATGTTTGCAATCTGCGGCCTGACGCACAAGGAGTCATATTTCGACATCATCGTCATTCTGCTTATGAAATTTCTTGTGCCGTTCTTATGCGTATTATTTTATATGCTTACAGGTATTGTTTAAGCCGATTAATATAAAAACAGAAATTAAAAAAAATCAGCCCTGCTTTCGGGAGCTTTTCAGTTTCCAGCTTTTAGACTCCCGGAAGCAGGGCATCTTTATCTATTTTATGCAAATCCGTATTTTATTCAAGACTAATCCCCGTGAAGTTTATTTTGTCGTCATATTCATAACACCGTCCCAGTTTTCAGGAATCCCCTGCTCTATATAAGTCTTGCACCGGTCAGCAAAAATAAGAGCGGCTTCATCCCCCGGATTCATATGATTAGCTTCCATAAACATTTTTCCTGCAGTTCTGAAATCTTTTTCAAGGTATTTATCAAGTGCTGCATGGAAAGCATCTATTTCTGCAAGTTGTCCCGGCTCCATTTCTTTTTTAAAACCAAGTATATTATATAATTGTACCGGTTTATTTATGCCGACTACGCGCACTTTATCAAGACGGCGGGAAACAAGTTCGTCCTTATGCTGACCACTGTCAGCTTCTTTCCATGTCTGTTCAGAGACAAGAACCCAGGATTTATATATTTTATTAACCCCCTCAAGACGGCTTGCAAGGTTTACATCGTTACCCATGATAGTATAGTTCATTTTCATGCTTGTACCCATGTTTCCAACAACCATATTTCCCGTATTAACACCGACACGAGTTTCAAGCTCACGGGGAATTGATTTGTCCGCAAGATGTTTTTCGTTATACAGTTTCTCAGCCTGTTTCATCCGGACACCTGCCGCACATGCCCTGAATGCATGATCACTCAGATCGAGCGGAGCACCGAAGAACGAAACAATTTCATCGCCGATATATTTGTCTATAGTTCCACCGTATTGAAGTATTATATCGCTCAATAATCCGAGATACTCATTCAAAATAGATACAAGTCTCGTCGGTGTTACCATTTCGCTGAAAGACGAAAAGCTTTTTATATCGGTAAAGAGGGCCGTAATGTGTTTATCTTCTCCTCCAAGTGTAAGTTTTCCCGGGTCGTTGACTATTTCATTGACAACTTCCTTCGACAAATAGGTAGAGAAAGCCTGCCGGAGGAATCCCTTTTCTTTTTCACTGGAGGTAAAGCGGATTATAATTTCTGCAATATATTCTGTAATTATAAATAAAGAAGAAGCAACAAGCGGTATATACCACCCGAATGCAACCATAAGAAGAATCATGAGTACAATGACACCTATTACACAAATTCCTCCTGCTATGTTCTGTCTGGCATCAGCCTTTTCATGAGAAAGCAGCATTACAAAAAACAGTGATATACATGCTATAAGCATTCCGTACAGCCATGAAACAGGTTTTATAAAGTCCTGCTGAATGATTGTGTTAAAGACATTCGCGTGCGTACCGACATTCGGATAATTTCCAAAAAACGGATTCGTTCCAAGATCAGTCGTACTGGAAGCTATATTACCGATAATACAGAACGAATCTTTATACGACTTTCTCATAGAGGTTATATATTGTTCGAATGTTTCGTCTTCGTTTTTGACTGAATCAAAATTTTCTTTCATTTTAGCCAGAAAATCATCAGTCTGTGTTTTTCCTATCGTTTTTATTAAATCCGGACCGCATGAATTTATTGACTGCATATAATCAGCATCAATAAACAGTTTTATATCGTTATAAAATGTATTTCTTTTTGAAAAATATGCGTTATACTCTTCCGGTGTTATACCGTCGATCACTTTACCGCTGTCGTCATATCCTGTACATTTTTCAAGCAGCTGCTGTTTTTCCGCTGTAATATCATCATATTCCTTTATAAGTTCCTGCGCCGCAGTTACGTATTCAAAATCAACACCGTATGAATTTGTAAGTCTGTTTGACTGAATATATTTCAAGCTGCTCACTATATTATCTTCCATTGAATCAAGCTGCTTCAAAAACAAAAGAGATTCATTTCTGAAAGATTTTCCCTGAGGTTCATGCAGCCAGTTTATAAGCATTCTACCGTGCTGATCGAGCGGAATTCGTATATCAGTCCGGATCCTTCTTTCGGGCAAAAGCGCACCATGAACAATAAGGGTTCTTTTTGTGCGTTCCATGCTCTGCGCATCCAGAATATGGAGCAGAGGTGCAAACGTGAGCTGAGGAAGGTATTTTCCGTCATGTTCATAAAGAAGTTCAATACGCCTGCGGATACCGTCGCTGTCTATAACAACGTTAGTAAAGCCGGCACCGGCGGCCCTGCTTATAAGCGAATGCATTGCAGGTGAAAATCCGGAAGTAGTAAACTGTTCGCTGGAAGTAAATTTATTGTTCAGCGGTATGAAATTATTTTTGTCATTAACATCGGACAGCAGCATACGTTTTTCCACATATGCCTTATCCGCATCGGAAAGCGGAATAGCAACGTCACGGGTATTGACCGTCAGCCAGGTATTTCCGAAAAACTGGATTGCCTGCCCGAAGTACTCATCGTTATTTCTGTACATTTTAGCCGTTATACTCTGCTGCAGATTCGATATCGACGGGTCTATATAGTCGGAAATCATCGTATTCGTAAGAGACGGAATTTCATTCCGTGCAACCTGCCCGCTTGCAACAGCACTTGAAAGTTCGTTTATAGTCTCAAAAATATCCTGTCTGCTTGCGGAAAAAGCTTTATTCAGATTCTCTTCTGCATGCGGTTCAACACCTTTCGGAGAAGGTGAAAGATATTCAATATCGAAGACGGCTCCGGCAGCTCCCAGTTCCTTCATGCGTATAAGACAATCGGCAAGGACATCTCTGCTCCACGGCCACTCTCCTATCGCATGAATAGATTCGTTGTCAATATTAACAAAAAGAACTTTTTTTGACTGTTCCGGTTCTTTCCGTATTCCTAAAAGAAAATCGTACATACGATAATCAAGTTTCTGAAACAAACCAAAAAAACCAAGTAACAGGTATACGGTGGTAATTGCAAGAAATATTATAAAATCAATCGACTTAAAAAAAGAGGAAGTCTTTCTGTTAACTTTCGTATTTGTCATGATAAGAGTATATCATAACTTTATTCTGATGTCAGGATTAAATATGCAGCACGTGCGGCTTTCTGTTCCGCTTCTTTTTTATTTTTTCCACTCTCAGGACCATACGTCACACTCCCTAGACGAACCGTAACGCTGAATGTCTGATCATGATCCGGACCGTTTATACTCACCGTTTCATACCGGGGACATTCTTTTGTTTTTTTCTGATACAGCTCCTGCAGAAGCGTTTTATAATCTTTCGTCCCCTGATCGTTCTGCACTTTTTCTATTTCCGGTATAAGAAACGAAAGAATATATTTTTCCGCACATTCATAGCCCGAATCTATATAATACGCTCCGATTATTGCTTCCATACAGTCGGCAAGTATTGCCGGTTTTTTCCGTCCGCCACTCAGTTCTTCTCCGTGCCCCAGAATAAGCATTCTGTCAATACCGAACCGGACAGCCACAGGGGCAAGTGTCTTTTCTGAAACAACGACAGATTTTATTTTTGCAAGATCGCCTTCAGGATTTTTCATTGTCTCAAAGAGATATGCGGCAGCAGCCAGACCAAGTACTGAATCACCCAGAAATTCAAGCCGTTCATTATTCAAATGACGTTCCTGCTCATTTTCATTCGAATACGACCGATGATGAAAAGCAAGTTCAAGAAGAGAAAAATTATGAAATTTAAGTCCTAACGGTTTACAAAAAGCAAGAAGATCTTTTTTCCGTTCACAGGAAATATCTTTATCGTATATTCTCATTATAAGTATAAAAAAACACAAGCCTTTACAGCTTGTGTTTGCTCAGCAAAGTTGCTTCTGAAACAAGAACAGACTTTACAGTCTGTTTATTTTTTTTCCTGTTCAGTCTTGATGAAATCATATGCATCACGGACTGTTTCAAACTCATTTGCTTTATCATCAGGAATACTTACACCAAGTTCCTCTTCAATAGCATAAA
The DNA here is from genome assembly GCA_023231445.1 of Treponema sp. Taxonomy (GTDB): domain Bacteria; phylum Spirochaetota; class Spirochaetia; order Treponematales; family Treponemataceae; genus Treponema_D. The sequence continues at coordinate 11,025 of JALNVF010000108.1, forward strand.
CAAGCTCATAGGTATCGAGACTGTCTGCACCAAGATCACCTCTGAAAGATGAATCCAAAGTAATCTTGCTTTCATCGATTTCCAGTTTCTCCGAAATGAGTTTCTGGATTTTGTTGAACAATTCGTCCATTTTC
>JALNVF010000109.1 GCA_023231445.1 Treponema sp.
ATTATTATAAAGGAAAAGGCGCTCTTACCTGCAGAAAGTCCGGAAAGGGAACGTGTTATTATTACGGCAGTACGTTTTCAGAACAGACTGCAGGCGTACGTTTGCCTGCTGACAGGAAACGGAAAAGTTTTTACAGCAGGTCCTTAAGCCAGGTTTCTATTTCAGCACGGATCCGGCCTTTCGTCTCCGGATCGGTTACGAGTTCGTTTCCGTGCTGAGTCATATCCATGACGATTATCTTTTTTGGTTCGGTAATGATATTGCTGTACACGTTTTTCTGTATTGACACATAATTTGCGCCAAGGTGGTCGTGTGTCGAATAGACACCGAGTATGGGCACGTGATTTTGCGGCGGAGTGACAACTTCAGACATTGACAGCAGTACGATCGCTTTCGGGTTTAACGGCAGCTTTGCATCAAGTATGCTGAGCATTTTTACTCCGCCGTGACAACCGCCGATGAACGCCACCCGTTCGAAATTGATGCGTTTGCTGTATTTGTCCATTACTGTCTGAATGTCTCTGCGGAAATCGTTGCCACCCTGAAAGTTTGTCCAGCCCATGTTTACGACAGCATATCCTTTGGCGGAAAGTTCTCCGGGAAAGTCTCCCCATGCTTCTTTTGAAGAACCGCCGTTGTGAGCCAGAAAAACAACCGGTACTTTTTCATTCACGGCAGGAATACAGACGTCAACGGTATCAAACGTTTCGTTTATGGCAGCAGGTGCTGCGGCATACAGCGATATTGCGGCAGCAGAACACATCAGTAATGTGGTAATCAGATTTTTCATGAAAACTTCCTCTTTGATTATGATAATATTCAGATTATTGTCAGCAGCAGTAATCTGTTATACTATAGTACTATTGCTGGAGTTTACCGGACATTACTATGAGACAGAGTTTTTTTGACAATATACAGGAAAAAGACATCACTGTTGCCTGCAGTACGAAAGAAGAAGTATTCTATCCGCATTATATATCTCCGCTGGGGATAAAGCATTTTTCCGGCTGCAGCCGTATCGGCCCCTGCAGTGGTATTAACGGAATCCTTTTCTGTCATACAGGATCGGTCAGAACCGAAAGCGGCGCTGAACTTGCCGCGCCTTTTATTGTACCCGTTGACCGGATGGTACGTGTCGGTGAGGGAAGTGAAGGCTGGCTTGCCGTCTACAGACCGGAGGTTATCAATCAGAGTTTTGTCTCCTGGCCGGACATTCCTCCTGAAGCGGAAAACGATCCGTTTGCAATCCGCGACCGCGAACTGCTTGAATCCGTTTTACCCGGTTCCGGCTCAGAATGCGGCAAACGGCTTGCGCTAACCCCTGAAGAAGATCTGTTCATGCTCAGACTGTTCGCCAGCCTGACTGATTTACTTGAGAACAAGCGTGATATTTACTGGCCGTGCCGCAGTCGTTCTTTTTTTCTTGAAATACTGTTTTTCTTCTGGCAGCGGCCGGCTTTTGCGGGCACAGATAGTGAATATTCAAAGGCACAGCGCGTCCATGAATGGCTCCGCGTCCATTATTCCGAACATATTTCACTTGCCGGTCTGTCGAAACAGTTCTGTTCCAACAGGACGACCCTGCAGGAAGAATTCCGTAAAGAATACAGCGACAGTATCATGAATGTACTCAATAAAATCAGAGTGGATGCCGCGACGACGTTAATGCGTAATACCGAATTATCCCTGTCCGAAATAGGTACCCGTACGGGATTCTGCGATTACAGTAATTTTTACCGTGAATTCCTCCGCAGAAAAAATGCAGCGCCGGAAGAGTACCGGCAGCGCATTAAGACCGTGCAGATTTATTAATATCGCGTCTCTGCATCCGAATACCGGATTCTCATTGTTTTTTCCGCCTTGTACGACTGTGCGCACGGTGCGGGGCTTGCCGTTGCCATGCCCGCCGTGAACCGCTTTGCGCAGATTGCCGTGCGTGTGTGGAACTGCCGCAAGGACTTCTATTACCCTGATAACACGGCAAAAGCGGGAATTGAAGCGATCTACCGGCTTATGGTGTGAGTACAGCCTGATGCAGGCCGTACAGTGTACGTAGTGCAGATGCAACAGTGTACACAGTGCAGGCCGGTATGCGGCGCAGTGCGGACTCGATTACGTACACTGTGCGGTCTGCACTGTGTACACATACCGGCCTGCATCAGGCGTTAAGAGCGGCCTGCATCAGCGGTTAAATCGTGCCCGGATCAGAGAATTGTACTGATTCGTGACGGTGGGTTGTTTTCAGCTCCGTATCCTCTTGCCGCTTATCGCAGTCTGTTTTATAGTAAATCCATGCACAATACGTCGGCCGGGTATTTTTCCTCTCTTATCGCACAGGATGCGGGGATGAAACTGCTCAGATCGCATGCGGCTCACCTTACTATTTCCTTTTTATACGGTACGTTTCGTGAAAAGCACGTGCAGGTTATTCCGTCCGGAGAACTTGAGTCACAGCTTGCTGTTTTTCTGCAGGAGCACCGGAATGAAGAACTGCTTCTTGATGAAGAGATGGGAGATGATTCGTCTGTACAGTTTGCAGCGGATTTCTCCGCAAAGAAGGAACTTTTCAATGACCTGCAGATAAAAGCGAAGCTGCTTGTATCCCTCTGGTGTTCGGATGAAAAGGCGTATATCAGGCGGTATCATTCCGCGGAAGGAATTCCTGTCGTTGAACTGAGCGCAAGCGTTGAGCGGCTGTTCACGTGGCTTGAGAACAGCGAACCGACGCAGTTTGTCGGGACGGAATCACGGTTTCAGAACATTCTGCTGCAGCTGCGCGATCTGAAGGAACATACGACGGAGGATCCTGCAGCCCGTATTGCCGAACTGAGGGAAGCGCAGCGTAAAATCGACGAAGAGATACGGGAAATAAAAAGTACGGGCAGAGCTCAGACGTATTCGGCGGTACAGATACGCGAACGGCTTGAATCGATCAGCAGGAGTTCGCGGGAACTCCTCGGTGATTTCCGGCAGATCGAAGACAATTTCCGTTCCATTCTGCAGGAGATTTACCGGGAACAGAGCGAAGTCGAAGCGACGCGCGGGACGATTCTGGGGTATACGCTCGACACGAACCATAAAATGCGCGTGTCGCCACAGGGCCAGACATTTTCGTCGTTCTGGGATTTTATTTCGCAGGACAGCGACGACGAAATCGGGACTCTTGTGAATGCGATTCTTGATTCGGCGGAGACGAAAGATACGGGCTGGTCGGATACGTTTCTTACGCACCTGAAGCTGTATCTGTATCAGGCGGGACATAAGATTGTGGAGCAGAACCGCGTGCTTACCGACCGCATCAACCGCATTCTGTCGCAGCAGGAAGTGAACGAGCGCCGGCTTGTTACACAGCTTACTGCCGACATAAAAAAAGAAATGCTTGTGTATCTGCCGCGCGTCGATTCCGGGGCGGCTCAGGTTCCTCCGGATTTTTTGTCGGTTGAAGGCAGGCCAGAACTGTTTTTTCCTCAGGCGCGGTATCCGGTGTTTCCGCTGCAGACGAACGACTTTACGGAGATGCACCGGTTCGACGAACAGACAATCGATCCGTCGTCGCTCAGAGAACTGTTTACGCAGTTTTACATCGATGAGAAAGTACTGCAGAAGCACGCTGCCGAATTCCGCAGCGGAAAAAACGGCGGGCAGTTTACGCTTGCCGAATTAATTACTACATATCCGGTTGAAAAAGGTCTTGCGGAGATTGTCGCGTGGTACGGTATGGCGGAGCACACCGACCGTATGCAGGTGCTTCCCGACAGAACAGACGTAATACAATTTAACCGGAACGGGTCCGTAGTTTCAGTGACGGTGCCGAGGATGTTGTTCGTATGAGTGATTCGACTGTTGTTCCGGTATGGGCTCCCGTCTGCATCAAACTGCTGCAGGGGCCGGTATACCGGACGGGTACCGGCGACACGACGTGGAACACGCTGACCGCGTGGACGTCCGCAATCGGAGATTATTTTGCGCAGATCGGGCTTACCGTGTTCGTCGATCAGGGAGACGGGTATGCGTTTCTGAAGCAGCGGGACGAAAGTGACGAAGTTACCGATGCGGCCGGACCGGCGTCGAATCTGCCGCACTTAATAAAAAAATATGCACTCACGCCGGAAGTGTCGCTTCTGTGCGTGCTGCTCCGCGAGGCGCTTGATCAGTTCGACACGTCGCAGAATCAGTCGGCGATGCTCGTGCTTAAAGAAAGCGAGATAAAGGAACGGCTTGCCGTTTTTATTAAAGAGAAGAACGATCAGGTCAGGTATTTCAACAAACTCGACACGTATCTGAATCAGCTGGTAAATCTTTCGTTCCTGCGCGAACTGAATGCACCTTCAGGCCAGCATGGTACTTCCGCAAATCAGGAAGACCGTGAGTTCGAAGTACGCCGGATTATCCGGGCGAAAATAAACGTCGAATTTCTTACGGAGTTCAAGCAGAAACTGCAGGAGCTGAACGGAACGGCGCCCGCAGAAGACGCTGCTGCAGATGAGGAGTCCGCCGGTGAGTAACGGATTATTTGCTTCTGACGGATACCGTCTCGACGTGTTCCAGCTGTACAACTGGGGTATTTTCAACAACGCAGTATATACGATCGACTGCCGCAGAGAATCATCGCTGCTTACGGGCTCGAACGGCAGCGGTAAGACGACGATTGTGGATGCACTTCTTTCACTTCTGGTGCCGTATTCGATGCGTGCGTACAATCAGTCTTCCGGTACCGACAGACGGCGCGACCGTACGGAAGAGACGTATGTGCTCGGTGCGTACGGCAACATTCAGGACGAACAGTCCAGTTCGGCGCGAAGGCAGATGCTCCGTAACCGTGATACGCTTTCCGTACTGAGCGGCTGTTTCGTAAACGAGGATGCGCAGAGCACAGTGAGCCTGCTGCAGGTACGGTATTTTTCAGGCGACACGCTGCAGCACGTCTATGCGCTTACGAAGCAGCATGTGACCCTCGACGACATAAACGCGTGCCTTGCTTCTCACGGGCTTTCAATCGACCGCGCGGGTAAGTGGAAGAAAGTCGTTTCGGAATCATTCGGGACGATGTTTTTCGGCGATTCATTCAAAAACTACAGCGCCGAATTCTCAAAGCTGTTCGGCTTCCGTTCGGACAAAGCGCTCCGTCTCCTTTCACAGACAGTGGGATTAAAAGTACTTGGCGACCTTACCGATTTTATCCGTACGAACATGCTCGAAGAAACCGATACGCCGGTTCGTTTTGAAAAGCTTCAGGCGAATTATACCAAACTCATGCAGAGTTACAACGAGATTCAGAAGACGAAGAAACAGCTCGAACTGCTTGAACCGATCATCGACCTTGGTGAAAAATGGAAACACGAACAGGACGAAAAGAAACGGCAGCAGGAACTTGCCGACGCACTTCCTGCATGGGCGTCGTATTCGGCAATAGAACTGCTGACGAAGCAGAAAAAAGAGTTTGCCGAAAAGCAGCTTGCGGAAAAAGAACATGAGACGGTTGAAATACGGAAACGGGACGGGATACAGAAAGAAATCGATTCCCTGAAAGCGGCCCTTGCTCAGAACGAGACTGCACGCCGTATTCAGGAAATAGAAAACCGTGTTGAACAGCTTTCCGTCGAGAAGGACCGCATACAGGGCGAGCGGGATAATTTCAACAAAAAGCTGACCGCCGTGGGAATGGTACTGCCGCGTACCGAAGCTGAGTTTTCCCGCAACCGCAGACTGATAGACGGTCTGCAGGCGAAAGAAACGGCGGGCAAAGAGCAGCTGAACGAGAAACTTTTTACCGCACGGACGGAGCTTGCAGACAGAACGCAGACAATGGAAACGATCAGGCAGGAACTTGCGTCGCTCGGGAAACGGAGCTCGAACATTCCGGTCGGGAATATTGCCGTACGTGATTTTCTCTGCAGAGGCATTCACTGTGCGGAAAGCGAGCTGCCGTTTGCCGGAGAACTTTTGTGCGTCTCGCCGGATGAATCGAAGTGGAACTATGCGGTAGAAAAACTGCTTCACAATTTTGCGCTCGACATTCTGGTACCGGAACATCTGTATACGAAAGTGACGTCGTTTGTAAAAGAAAACAATATGCGCGGACGGGTCGTCTATCTGCGTACGTCGGCAGCGTTTTCGCTTTCGTCGAAAGATGCGCTGCAGCCTGACAAATCGACCGTTCCGGGAAAAATGCTCGTCAAACAGGGGCATCCGCTTACCGACTGGCTCACGCAGTACGTGTACGACCGGTACAACTACGTATGCACCGACGATACGAAGGAAATCAGCAGTGCTGAACGCGCTCTCACCTCGACCGGTCTTATTAAAAACGGCATCCGCCACGAAAAGGACGACAGCAGAAAAAATGCCGGTTCTTTTGAACAGGTACTCGGCTGGGACAATACGGAAAAACGGCGGAAGCTCAGTTCCGAACTGGACGACCTTACGCGGCTTGCGGACGGCATACAGAAGACGATGAGTACGCTCTCTGACGGTCTTGCAGGAAGTGAAGAGCGTATACGCACGCTGGAGAACATTGCGGAAGTAACGTCGTGGGACAGCATCGACACCGAGAGCCGCGCGAAGCAGATCGATTCGTTCCGGGACGAAATGAAAGCACTCGAATCGAAGGCAACTGATATACAGGATTTGAGGACACAACTGGAAAGGAAGACGGCGCAGTATGATGAAAGCGATGTCGTCATCAGAAAGATTGCGGCGGAACTGGGCGTTATAGAAAACAAACTGCATGAGATAGAATCGGCACTCAGAGAAAACGAATCTGTCAGGCAGACGTTCTGCGGCGACGAGTCGATGCGGAAAAAGGCGGAGGAACAGATTGATCTGCTGCACACCGCGTACGAGCGTCTGAGCAGACCGCAGTCGATTCCCGAACTCGATGCGGATAAGGAAAAGATGCGTGAAGACATTACATCCCATGCGAACGGCTGCAGTCAGCGTATGAAAGGATACGAACTGAACATTTCGCAGAAAATGGGAGCGGTAAAAAATCCGTCTGCGGATTTGCGTAAAGTGTACGGGGACTGGTCCGCGGAGTTTACCGATCTGGGGCAGAGTACGGAATCGCTTGATGATTATGCCGCATTTTACAACCGTCTCAAAAAAGACGATCTTCCCCGGTACAGCGCGCAGTTCCGCGAGTACCTGCACGACACGATGAGCGAGGATATTGTCGACTTTAAAGTATTCATAGAGCACGAGACGCAGGAAATAAAGAATGCCGTCGGCAATCTGAACTCCAGTCTTAAAGAAATAACGTACAGCCGGAATCCCGATACGTACCTGCAGCTTGAGCTTGCCGATACGACAGACGGACGCGTGCGGAATTTTAAAACGATGCTGCGCAGTGCCGTTCCGGACGCGCTGTACGTACAGCAGCACGACGAGGATAAAGAAGAACAGCTTTTTCTGCAGATAAAACTGCTTATAGATACGCTGCAGGATAACGAAAACGACCGCCGGTTCGTCCTGGATGTACGAAACTGGTTTACGTTTGCGGCGAAAGAATATTTTGCGAACGACGGTACGCAGGCTCATTATTACCAGGATACGTCGAGCTTAAGCGGCGGACAGAAGGCAAAACTCACGTACACGATACTCGGTTCTGCAATTGCGTATCAGTTCAACATAGAATCCGACGGGCAGCGTGCGTCATCGTTCCGTTTCATCATGGTTGACGAAGCGTTCAGCAAAAGCGATGCGGACAATTCCGACTACGCGATGAAACTGTTCGACCAGCTGAATCTGCAGGTGATGGTGATAACGCCGCTCGACAAAATCAATATCGTGGAAAATTATATTTCGTCCGTGCATATAACGGAGAACGGCGGTTCGAACGATTCGCGCCTGCTGCACATGACGATCGACGATTACCGGCGGCAGCAGCGGAAGATGAATCAGACAGAGGAAGCGGCCCGGTGATTACCGTTGCAGGAATAAAAGAAAAGGCGGAAAATCAGTACCGTGTGTATCTGAAGCAGGCAGCCGCTCAGGTTACCAGTCCTGAGGACGCTGCCGGACAACCGTTTTTTCCGCTCGTCATCCGCTGCAATACCGGAAGTGCAGCCGACAACATTACAACGCGCGCTGCAGAATTGGCACCGATTTACGACAACAGTAAAAATAAGACGGGAAGCGGGTACACGCTTGAACTCGTGGCACAGAACACCCGTCATAATGCGGCACAGACAGTCATCAAACGTATTTATTTCGAGAGCGAAAAAGAATACCTTTTATTCATCGGAAAGACTGCGGAAGTTAAGCGGATGCGCGATGTGCTTGCCGTACTGAAGGAAGCGCTTTCCCCGTACTTTGAATCCAGGGAGCCGGCCTTTTTCAGCCGGTGGGCGGAAAATCATCTTTCCGAACTGACGGTGAAGCATGAAACCTCTTTCTGGGAGCATATCTGCCTCTGCGTACACTGGCTGCACGACAATCCGCAGAGTAATCTGTATATCCGGGAAATACCGCTGCCCGTCCACACGAAGTTCATCGAAAACAACAGGGCGCTTATTCACAGTCTGCTTTCCTCTTCGACGGGACTGTCTTTTGAAGAGGAACACGGATTAAGAAGTTCACCGGTACTCGTTCGGTTCAGGATGCTGTCGAAAGAGCAGCGGATACGCGTCGGTGACCTGTCCGTTTCAGAACTTTGTCTGCCGCTTGCAGATTTTGTGCACCTTCCCGATACGGGGTTTCTTGCGGCGGTAAAAAAAATACTGATTGTTGAAAACGAACTGGTCTATCTTACGTTTCCGCACGTTGAAAACGCGCTCTGCATCTGGGGGCACGGTTATACGGTCACGCAGCTTGCGTCATGTATGTGGCTTGCCGGGTACGGGCTGTACTATTTCGGCGATCTTGACGAACACGGATTCGACATTCTTTCAAAGTTCCGCGCCCTGTTTCCTGCAGTAAAGTCGTTCTGCATGGATGACGAAACGCTTAACCTGTACGGTGAGTTCAGAGTAAAGGGAAAAGAACTCGCCGGTAATTCTGTGCCTGAACAGCTTACGGAAGCGGAACATGCTGTTTTTATGAAACTTCGTTCCGATCCGGAACGGAACAGGCTTGAGCAGGAACGCATTTCGCTTGCGTATATAGAGCAGGCGCTTGCCGCAGGGTAAAGGAAGAGGGAATGTTACCGGCGGCAGACATGTAAATGCATCGTTTCTTTGTGTTTATAGTTGTGTGATCTCTTCTTTCGAAAGGCCTGTACACTGCGCTATGGTTGCTGCCGGAATATCTACTTTTTTCATATTGCGTGCATCTTCCCGTTTTGCCTGCATTGCTCCTTCCTGACGGCCTTCTTCCCTGCCTTTCCGAAGACCTTTTTCATGTCCTTCTCTGATTGCTTTTTCTGCCAGATGTTTCTGATGTATCTGTGCAAGCATATAATCCGTTTCATATCGGTGCCGTGTTTCCTGCATCGCCCATTCCTTCATGTCTTTGCTCATTTTGTTCAGTACTGTTTTTGCCATACGTACCCCCTCCTTACGGCTGTAAATTTCGTGGAGTATATCCTGATATTCCGGTACTCCTTCATACTTTAAAAAGATACCACAGATTTCTGCATCAGACAACTCTTCTACTGGCAGCGTCAGAATCGTTTTAAGTTTTACAAGTTCAAAAAAATGCAGATGAAAACCTCCGTCGTACAGATTCCCGTACTGGTCATACTGTCTGATGTGATGATAGTATCGTTCGTCATTGAACTCTTTGTAGTCAAGGAACGATATTTGATGGCAGTCTGCTATTCCGCCTGCAGATTCTCCCGATTCAATCTGGCCGGCCATGAGCCGGGCATTATAATAGTTCATTCGTTTCCGTGGTTTATCAACATCTCCTGTATTTTTTTTCTGCATCTCAATATCTGCAAGCTGTCCGTTGCAGAACCTGCATTTTATATCCATACGGATGACTTTCTGGGAGAGCATGTCTGATGTTGTTTCACTGTTCATGACTTCCGCGTTTTCGACTTTCTGTCCGGTTGCAGCTCCGATCAGATAGCAGAGAGCGCCTTTTGACTCCGGCGTATTTTTACTGAACAGCGATTTAAATACGGCATCGCAGCGGATATTAAGTTCTTTTCCCTGAGCAATGTTCCGGCTTATGTGCTGATTGAATTTGCTGCTGTATGAGAGAGTATGTATTTGTGCTTCCATGAATACCTCTACTATACTATTGCCGTTAAAGTGCAAAATGCAGCATTGTTTTTTCGGCTGACCAGCCGTATTATTACTGTATGGATAATTTTACATTTTATGCACCGACGTATTTTGCGTTCGGAAAAGATACGGAAACTCAGGCGGGCCGGCTGGTAAAACGGTTCGGCGGGAAAAAAGTACTCATTCATTACGGCGGCGGTTCAGTTATCCGTTCAGGGCTACTTGACCGCGTAAAAGAATCGCTTTCCGGCGAGGGGATTGCGTTTGAGGAACTTGGCGGAGTAAAGCCGAACCCCCGCAGCGGCCTTGTGTATGAAGGAATTGAACTGTGCCGCAGGGAAAGTATTGATTTTATTCTGGCGGCCGGCGGCGGCAGTGTCATTGATTCCGCAAAAGCGATTGCTGCAGGAACCGTGTACGACGGCGACTTCTGGGATTTTTATGAAGGAAAACCGGTGACAGAGGCGCTGCCTGTCGGAACCATACTCACCATTGCTGCAGCAGGGAGCGAGGGGTCACCCGATTCCGTTATTACAAAAGAAGACGGCATGATTAAGCGCGGAGCGTCCGGCGACGCATACCGGCCGAAATTTTCAATTCTGAATCCGGCTCTTACGCAGACGCTGCCGCCATACCAGACGGCATGCGGTATTACCGATATTATTGCCCACTTGTACGAACGGTAC
>JALNVF010000110.1 GCA_023231445.1 Treponema sp.
ACATCGTCGATAGGACTTGCGCTTGAAACGGCGCCGTACTATGGACTGACTGCAAAAGAAGCACGGCAGGAAGCAGACACTATCTGCCAAACAGTGCACGGAAACTGGCGCCGCCTTGCCGGACAGTACGGTATTTCATACAGTGCAGCAGAGTATATGAGTCCGGCTTTTGTTAATGTACGAAAACCGGAAGTCATCGAAAGATCGGGATTTGCCGAACGTTTTATTTCTACCGGATGAATCAGGCCGTCGTATTCCAGAAGTACATCTATCTATTGAGTAAACAGTCAGACAAGGAAATCTATGCAGCGAACTTATTTATGTCCCTCATTGGTCATTTGCGGAAATGAACGAAGCTTTCGGCTGGACGCTGGATCAGTACATATACTTCGGTGCGTATCCGGGCGCTGCAGACTTGATTGATGATGAGGCACGCTGGAAGAACTATATCCGCAATTCAATTATCATACCAAGCATTACAAAAGACATTCTTCTGCTTACAAAAGTAAACAAGCCGGCGCTACTTCAGCAGCTCTTCGAGCTCGGCAGTCATTATTCGGCGCAGATTGTTTCCTTTAATTCAATGCTCGGGCAGCTCACCGACGCAGGAAATACAACAACACTTACTTCATATCTGGAACTCCTCTCACAAAGCGGTCTGCTCGCCGGGCTCCAGAAATATTCAGGCAGCATGATTCACACAAAGGGAACAACTCCTAAATTTCAGGTTTTTAATAATGCGCTTATGACGGCCAATTTAAATCTGACTTTTGAACAGGCACGGCGGGTGCTATATCCGATGAGAACAGTGTTATTGATTATTCTGCAAAACGAGCGTATTCTACAAAGGAAAAACAGTAAAAGTTGCAAAAATCATTTATAGGAAGGTCTTTCATGGAAATCAAACGCGACATATACCTGAATGCCCTTTTACGAAAACGGGGAAACGGCCTTATAAAAATAGTGACGGGAATACGGCGCTGCGGAAAGTCATATCTTCTGGGAACGATTTTCAGAAACGCGCTCATTGCAGACGGAATTGCAGAAAATCACATTATTCAGATGTCCTTTGACTCAATCGAGAATGAAGAATACCACAATCCTAAAACGTTCTTCAACTGGGCTAAGGGAAAGATCACTGATAACTTGCCTTATTATTTTCTGCTGGATGAAATTCAACTTATGGACCGCTTTGAATCTGCGCTGAACGGTCTGAATGAACTATCCAATGTTGATGTCTACGTTACCGGCAGCAACGCAAAATTTCTTTCTAAGGAAATAGCCACAGAATTTGCAGGCCGCGGCGATGAAGTACACATGTACCCCCTGAGCTTTTCAGAGTTTATGACAGTATATGAAGGAGATTCAATTCACGGCCTTCAGGAGTATATGACATGGGGCGGAATACCCCTCGTAGTTCTGGCATCTGAACAGGACAAGGCAAAACTTCTGCATTCTCTTTTTGACGAAACGTATACCCGTGATATAGTGAACAAACATCACATCCGGAACAGAAGGGAACTTGAAGATCTGCTGAATATTCTGTCCTCTTCAACAGGCTCCCTGACAAATCCCGAAAAACTGATGAATACTTTCAAATCGGTAAAGAAATCTAAGATTACGGCAAATACAATCGGAACGTATCTCGACTATTTTGAAGACTCGTTCCTTGTTGAATCCGCAATGAGATTTGATATAAAAGGTAAAGCCTATATCGAAACACCCAAAAAATACTATTTTACGGATATCGGACTCCGCAATGCACGGTTGGGTTTCAGGCAGAACGAACAGACTCACATTATGGAGAATGTCATTTACAACGAACTACGTATCCGCGGCTGTGAAGTTGACGTAGGTGTAGTTCCCGTTGCAGAAAAAAATGAAGAAGGAAAAATGGTTCACAAGCAGCTGGAAATTGATTTCATCTGTTCTCCGGGGGGAGGTCAAAAAAAATATTACATTCAGTCAGCTTACTCCCTTCCCGACGAAAAAAAACGCGAACAGGAAGTGAGACCTTTTCTAAAAACCGGAGACTCATTCAAAAAGATTGTCATAACAAACGACCTGACGCCGAGTTCTTATGATGACAACGGAATACTGACACTTAATTTCATTAATTTTCTCACCGATGCGGACAGTCTGGAAAAATAAACAGTTAATCCGTTATTCCCGGAATTATACCCCATCAAAGGTATTCCAGGAATAAAAGACGAAATAAAAAAATTATTCGAAGAAAAATAATACTCTTTTATTCTCCTCTCTTTTCTTCCTGAATTATTACTTTACAAACGAATCGGAGGAATCCCGCACTGCCCTGCGCTTTATGTCAGGATAGATGACACCTAACCTGAATATTCACTCGATATAATGGCATTATACAGTCATTATTCAATCGTTTTAGTGGCTGTATTCAGGTATATTTCCATTGAAACAGTGGCTTTAATAGAGTATTATTAAGGTATGGAACGTTTTGCCTTAAAAAAATTAGTTGCATGGAAAAACTCCGACACCAGAAAACCTCTCCTTTTTCTCGGAGCAAGGCAGGTGGGAAAAACATGGCTTTTAAAGGAATTCGGACAGAAGTATTTTGAAAAGACTGCCTATTTTAAATTCGACAACAACGCCCGGCTTTCAACTTTTTTCGATGGCGATTATAACGTCACTCGTATTATCCCCCTTCTGGAACTGGAAGCGGGATTTAAGTTTGACCCTGAAAATACATTGCTTATTTTTGATGAAATCCAGATTTGTCCGCGTGCAATAACTTCCCTTAAATATTTTTGTGAAGATGCAAGAGAATACTGTATTGCTGCGGCAGGTTCTATGCTTGGTGTTGAAGAACATAAAGGCAGCGGCTGGCCGGTTGGAAAAATTGACAAGCTGCTTCTTTACCCTATGAGCTTTTCCGAATTTATGGTTGCCGGCAAAAATGAACTTATGCTGGAGCCATTGAAAAACTATGATAAAGCAATTATCAAAACCTTTATGGACAAATACACTGAACTTCTGAAAAACTATTACTTTGTCGGCGGAATGCCGGAAGTTGTTCAGACCTTCATTGATTCAAAAGATTATTTTGCAACAAGGAAAATGCAGGAATCCCTTCTGGATAACTACAAAGATGATTTTTCTACGCATGCCCCTGCGCCAGAAATAGAAAAAATATATGCCCTCTGGGATTCAATTCCTGTTCAACTTGCAAAGGAACGTAAGACCTTTATCTATAAAGAAGTACTAAAAGGCGGCCGCACACGAACATTGGCCGATCCGCTGCGTTTTTTGACAAATGCAGGTCTCTGCTACAAAATTCCACGAGTACAATCTCCCGGCATTCCTTTAGACGCTTATAAGGATGATGCTTTCAAGCTTTTCTTCCTTGATGTGGGTCTTTTAGGAGCAAAATCGAATCTTAGCCCAAAAACGCTTCTGGATGGAAATCAGATTTTTAAGGAATTCAAAGGCGCCCTTGCCGAGGAATTCGTATTACAGGAATTCAAGGCGTATTTTGACCAGAAGCTTTTCTATTGGTCTGCAGAACGAAGTGCAAATGAAATTGATTTTCTGATTCAGGACGACAGTAATTTTATTCCTATTGAGGTAAAATCGGAACAGAATCTCAAGGCAAAAAGCTTAAAAGCATTCTGTCAGAAATATAAACCTCAGACAGCAGTCAGACTTTCTTTGCAGCAGCCCAGTTTTTCACCTGTTCCTTTTGAAAATGAAAATGGAGCATACCGGCTCTGCGATATCCCTTTATTTGCTATCGAAAACTGGCAAAAATTTGCCGGAGAAGAAGAAAAAGAGTATACAAGCAAAAATTACAAACCCTTATAACACAAAGGTGTACACGAAGTTCTTACCGTCCCAGCCGTACAGCCATGCGGTACGTAGTATATAGAAGTTTTCTTTCAAAACGTCACGCACGGCCCTTTCACCTGCAGCTTTTGTTACACCATATACGCCGAGCGGTGCCATGGGCATGTCTTCGGTATAGGGTACGCATCCCGTGCCGTCAAAAACGTAGTCGGTGGAAATATGGATAAGGCACGCTCCGAGTTTCTTTGCAACCGACGCTATGTTACGGGGACCGTCCTCGTTTAGTTTTGCGGCAAGTTCCCTGTCGTCTTCCGCTTTATCAACTGCGGTATATGCTGAACAGTTTACTATCCACGTAATGCGTTCCTTCTGCGATCCTGCAAACCGCTCAAGTGCGGACGGATCCGTTATGTCCGGAATGTGTCATAATAATGTCGATTATACTCGACAAATAGTACTTATTATTATAGAATATACTCGACAACAAGGAGTGTTTATGAATCACGACATTCTCAAAGAAGTAATATTTGACCAGCAGGAAGTAATTAGAAAAATTCTAATTTTCCCACGGGAATATAAATTCGATGAAAATGCGGATTATGTGTTGGTCGGCCTGCGCCGCGCCGGTAAATCAACAATGCTGTATAAAATTGTTCAGGATCTTATTGCTAAAGGGGCTGACTGGAATCAAATAATTTACATCAATTTTGAAGACGAGCGTCTGAGCGAATTTACGGCAAAAGACTTTAACGATATTCCCGAAGTACAGGCAGAACTGAGCGATAAAAAAGGATATTTCTTTCTGGATGAAATTCAGAATATTGACGGATGGGAAAAGTTTTCCAGAAGACTGGCGGATTCAAAGAAACGTACGTATATCACCGGAAGCAATGCAAAAATGCTCAGCGGCGAAATTGAAACAACCCTCGGAGGACGGTATCTCACCAAATTTATTTCACCCTATAATTTCAGGGAATTTCTTACTGCAAACACTCTCTCTTTCGACGAAAAATCAATTCTGCAGACTGCATACCGTGGAAAAATAAAACGGGCTTTTAATGAGTATCTGATATATGGAGGATTTCCGGAAAGTCTTTCGTATCAGAATAAACGTGAATACGTTTCGAGCATTTATCAGAAAATTCTTCTCGGCGACATCGCCACGCGTAACAATATCCGTAATGTAAATGCATTAAAGATTATGATGAAGAAGCTGGCTGAATCCGTTAAAGATGAAATTTCCTTTACAAAGCTGCACAATATCCTGAAAACAATCGGAATAACCGTAAGTAAAGATTCCATTATAGATTATGTAGGATACGCACAGGAATCATATCTTATTTTTGCAGTCAGAAATTATTTTGCAAAATTTGCAGAAAAAGAAAGTAATCCGAAGTATTATTTCGGCGACAATGGTCTTCTGCACCTGTTCTTGAATGACACCGACACGGCTCTGCTTGAAAATCTGATTGCCGTTACACTTTCACAAAAATATACCGGTGAAGTCTATTATCTGAAATCTGAAAAAACAGGACTGGATATAGATTTTTATATTCCTCAAACAGGAACAGCAGTTCAGGTTGCCTGGTCGATCAGGAACATATCGAATAATCGAGAAATCGAAAACCTGATAAAGGCAGCCTCGGTAATGCCTGCCGTAAAACGATTTGTGATCATTACGTACGAAGAGGAAGACTCGCTGACGATCAATGGAGTCACTGTCGAAGTAATCCCCGCCTGGAAATGGCTGCTTCTGTAGAATAGAAATCGCGCCAATGAAGTTTAACCGCATATTCAGCCATCCGGTCGCGGATGACAAAGTCCATTACATAATCTTTTTCGCAAGGTCCAGCGCCGCAGCAATGGTGTCGTCCATATCAAAATATTTATACATTCCGAGTCTACCACCAAATATTGAATATTCCGCTTGAATGAAAGCACCAGTCCGGCAACTGTCTGCTGCTGTCTTCTTCTGGATTTTTACAACCGTTTTCTGCGACACATGACAACATGAAACGACTTGTCTTTGTGAGATACCGAGATTTGTAAGTCTCAGTATTTCTCTGTATTTGATCATAAATGACCTCCTCGTATAAAAGAATTGTACCTGGCGGTACATTCAAATTATACGAGGATGATTCCCATCGTACCGGAATCATGATCCCCTGATGACCGGTAGACTGATTTCCTTATTCCCGGACTGGTGATGTTTTTATGTCGGAATATTCAGTTATACTTTCTCTGGCATTAAATGCGGAATTAAAGGGAAAACAGTTTTTTTAAAACATATTTTTTCATACCGGTCGTTATAAGCTCGGTTTCTGTCAGTTTTGTATGGGCTTTTATGTTTGATCCGAATACGGGCGTAATAAATACGTTTCTGGATAAAATAGGGCTCGACGTTCGAAAGCAGAATTGGCTCGGTACAAAAGGAATGCTTTCAATAAGTATTGTCCAGATATGGCAGTGGGTAGGGTTTGAAATGGTTATATTTATGGCCGGACTCATAAATATTCCGTGATCAGGTCACTTGCCGGAAATGAATCTACAACAGCATCCGTCAAACTTTTGAAAAAGGATATGGAGAATACAGACGGACGCGGACTCGATTCCTTCATTGACGGTGGGGTGTGGATTAATTGACGCTTATTTTTGAAGTTTCTGGAAAATAAAAGATACAACTGTACTACTGATAATACCAGTACTCAAAAGCTTTATTTATATCTTTTCCGCTTTCTTCAAGTCTTGCCTTTTTTGCATTCTCAATTATCATTGTCCGATCATGCAGCATTTGCGGCATAAATTTTCCACTGTCAATTATCCGTAAATCAGCTTTGTTCTTAGTTATAAGTTTATTATAGTCATCATTGAAATACTTGAATTTTAGCTTGAACGCATCAAGAACACCACGTTTTAAGTGTGAATAAGCTGCTTTTGCACAATCACCTTCCGGACAATCGTCAATATGAAACCTTTTTAAATGATCAAAAGCAGAATGAATTTCAAAAAGAAGTTCAACCGGTAACGTATTATTCCTAGCTTCTATTTCGCTATAAACAACTTTTACCTTCGGATGAATGTTTCCGGTCCGAGTATGGAACGGTCAACATGGCTTTCTGCAGCAAAGTGCACAATCGTATCTATGTCGTACTGCTTCAGGATGCGTTCAATTTCCGGTCTGTCGCATATGTCGGCTTTTTCAAAGAAGTAACGCTTTCCGCCGTATTCCGCTTCTATGTCCGCAAGACTTTCAAGGTTGTCTGCATACGTAAAGCTGTCTACGTTTATGATATTTCCCCTGAATCCGCTTTCCGTACTGAACAGGAAATGAATGAAGTTGCAGCCGATAAAGCCTGCTCCTCCCGTTACCATGATGTTTGTTAATCTGCGTGACATTTTTTCTCCTTCCTTTCTTCCGGAATTAATACTTTATGAACGATTTATATACAGGAGGTTTTCCTGTATGCATACTGATTATAAACTCAACCGCTACCGTCCGTCTCCCGACGCGCTGCTCAATCCCTGCAGCGATGAAGTTTTCAAGGCGCTCTTTACAAACGAATCGGAGGAATCACGCACTGCCCTTCGCTGTTTTCTTACCGCAGTTCTGCATAAAGAAGTAAAGAACGTAGAATTACGGCCCAACGAACCGCCCGTACTCGACGACAGCGATAAGACTGTCAGGTTCGACGTTTCCTGTACGTTCAATAACGGAGAAGCAGCAGATGTAGAAATGCAGGGTATAAACAAATACAGTTCTTTCGGGATGCGCGCAGAATACCTTAGTGCCCGGCTGCTCAACACAGTGTTCCACAAAGGTGATGACTGGCAGACTATGCCTGAAGTCTATCAGATATCACTGCTTAACTTTATCTTTGATAAAAACGATCCGGCAGCAGTTGGATATTACCGGATGCAGAAAGATAACGGACATCTGCTTTCCGGTATACAGACTGTCATATTTCTTGAACTGCCTAAAATCGACGCACTGGGAAACGTGCCTCCGGAAACCTTGCATTCTGAAGAGAAATGGTGTAAATTTCTGATAGATGCGGACAATCCTTCCAAACAGGAATATATTAACGAACTGACTGCATCTGACGGAGGCATTATGGAAGCTAAGAAAACTCCGGATAAGATAAGCTCCGACTGGGTACTCTGGAAGCGCGAGCTTGACAGGGAAGTCATTGAGCGTGACCACAATTCGGAACTTCATTATGCGCAGGAACAGGGACTACAGCAGGGGACTCTTCAGGCAAAGCGGGAAGATGCACGAAATTTTAAAGCACTTGGTATACCGGTGCAGACGATTGCACAGGCTACGGGGCTTTCCGAAGACGAGATTGCAGAATTATAGGTTTCCTACCTGTTTCCGCACCATCTGCCGTGTATGTCGAACCAGCTGCCGTTCCTGTCAAAGTTCTGATGTTTTCCGTCCTTTTCAGACAGAACGGGTGTCATGCCGGGGGCAATGTTGTCCCAGGGGATGCCGATCTGCGGATCATTCCCCATTGGAATAGTCAATATCCGTTCAGTGCCTAAATGCACTAAAGTTATTTAAACAACAGCCTTTTGAACTGCTGTCCATTCCTTGTAAACTGTCGGAGGCCTGCCGCCCGGATTTACTGTTGTCACACGTTTTGTGTTGTGGTACGCAAAATGTGTATCTACAGACGATTGTTTTATCTTCTTCAACAGTCATTTTTGTTGTATCGAGCTGGTAATTTTTTTCCTTTTTCAAAGTTGGAAACCAGCTTTCCATCCGTTAGTTGTCCCAGCATTTTCCAACTCCGCTCATACCCTGGACAGCATGCAGCGTTCCGAGCGTTTCTTTATAAACACCACTTGTGTACTGGCTGCCTGAATCGCTGTGCATATTTGTGGGAGTCCTTTCATACAGCGGTTATACTTATGTGGAGGCTTTCCTTAATGAAAAAACGAAGGCATGGATAACTGCCCATTTCCACATGGATAATCGAAGCAATAAGAGACGAACAGTTCTTTTCGCTGGAAGAGTTGAACCGTGTAATCAGGATAAAGCTTGAAGAGTACAATTCCCGCAGCTTTCAAAAGAAGGAAGACAGCAGAAAAATATTCTCCTGCTGTTTTGGAGAATGCCTGCACAACCGCACCTGAACTTTCCGTAACTCCAAGTTTCAAAAGCATTCAGAACATCATTCTTACCCGGCAAAAAATATCTGTACCTGAAGAAAAACCGGAATCTTCCCCGCAGTCAGCGATTACACGTGGTGCTGATTATTACGGGAGGAAAGCAGAATGACAATCGAAAGCACAAACTTCTGCGAACCGGAGGCCTGCATTGCCGACATTAATTATACTTCAGGAAGAAAACTTAACCGTGAACTGATAAGTCGTCTTGCTGCCTGCGAATATATCAGGGAGCATCATAATCTGTTTATTACAGGTGCGACGGGCTGCGGCAAATCTTATCTCGCGGGTGCATTCGGTATTGAGGCCTGCAAAAACGGTTATTCTGCAAAATACATCAGGCTTCCCGATCTGCTCATTGCATTGAAAGGTGCAGATCCGCAGGATTACCTGAGAGTTCTGAAAAAGTTTACCAAACCGGTCCTGCTCATTATTGATGAATGGCTTCTTCTAAAAGTTTCTGAAGAAGACCAGCACAACATTCTGGAACTTCTGGAAAAGCGGACCAGATATTCTTCCACGATATTCTGTTCACAATACCAGGATACGGGGTGGTGTGAACGACGCGGCGGGATTAACAGTCCGCTGGCAGAGGCTGTTCTTGACCGCATCGTTTATAATGCTTATCGAATCGATATTACAGGTATTGATCCGCAGCACAGTGTTTCAATGCGGGAAATATATGGTCTGGACAAAACTCTGAGCAGGTAAAATCCAACAAAACTGATTCCCTCCAGTCCGGTCTGATGATTTCCATTCTGCCGGACTGGTGCTTTCATTCAAGCGGAATATTCATGTAACAGGAGGCTGGCAGGGACAGTTTAAAATCAAGTCACGGGAAAACGGAGGACTTCTGGCAAAAGAATATATCGAGGCTTCGATAAATGATGATATGAACAGACTTGAAGACAAACAGCGGGACATTGAAACAGAACAAAATTAAGAGCATATCTGACCTTTCGGTAAATATCCGTAAAAGAAGACATTATTTATACTCTAAAGGATATACTTCGGGAGTATCTAAAGCGTCCAGCTCAACATCAGCATCAAGAGACGTCCAATGCAGATTCCCCTCAATATCAGCTGTTATTTCCGCAATCTGCCGGATAGAGGCATTCTTAAAAACCGGATAATCATTATAATCAATAAAATACTCTTTCCCACCGGCAAGCAGCCAGAAACCGAATGGTGAAATATTTGTAATTTCAACTGCTGTTTTTTCATGCACTAAAGTGTTTGATCGAGAATTCATCTAGTCTTTTATAATATAATAGAATATCTGATAAAACAAGTGCGTTCTGCTGCAGATGAACAATTTCGGTTTAAACGCTAAAAAGCAGCCCTGCGGCTGCTTTTTTATTCCCTATTTATTCTTTCCTGTATAATGGACTCTGCATAAACACCCGCAGGCTTTCCTGCCACGGCGGCAGCGTTATGTCCAGAACCTGCTGTATTTTGTCCTTACTCAGAACCGAATATGCAGGACGTACTGCCTTTGTGGGATATTCTGCAGTCGTACACGGATGCACGGTGCACTCATGCGTTATAAGTTCCTGCTCCGTCCCGATCTTCTGTATCTCCCGTGCAAACTCGTACCAGTTTGTCTGCCCAAGGTCAGTACAGTGGTAAACACCGTACGGTACCGGTGTTCCTTTATCTCCCAGTTCTATAAACTTCCGCACGGCACGGGCAAGGTCGCCTGCAAACGTGGGCGTTCCCTGCTGATCCTGTACGACGGAAAACGAGTCCTTACTGTTCATGAGTTTTACCATGGTGTACACGAAGTTCTTCCCGTCCCAGCCGTACAGCCATGCAGTGCGTAGTATATAGAAGTTTTCC
>JALNVF010000111.1 GCA_023231445.1 Treponema sp.
CATAGAAAAGATTGAAATTGTCCGGGGTGGGTTTTCGGAAGACGTTTCCGGCGAAGGAGCTGCGGGCGGCGTAGTATATATAACGACAAAAAAGCAGACGCTGGGAAATAATTTTTCCGCCGGGCTTTCCGCAAAAACATATTTCAGTGCAGCAACACCGCTTGATACAGTTTCGGGCGCGTTCGGGTACAGCGGACAGACCGGTAAGAATACATTCTTCAAGACAAATCTGAAAGGGACGTTTGCCGGAAACGCATTCCCTTTCACCGCATACGACGGAACGGTAAAATACCGCGGAAACAATCAGGTGACTGACGGTGCGACCGGTTCGCAGCTTACTCATTTTTTCGGGAACGGAAACAGCTGGTATGCCGGCGATACTACGTACGACGGATATAAACACATTCCCGGAGAAGAAACGTCGACGATCTACGGCATTCAGCAGGATTATAATAACAGGCTGGCCGCAGGATTTTCATTCCCATCAGTACTGAATCAATTCAAAATCGACGGGAACGCTGTATGGCAGTCAAACAAAGAACTGTACGATGCCGGGTCAGAATCGAGTACGCATCTGCTGAACACCGTTTCATATACAGGGACAGTGCAGTGGTACGGCAGCAGCAGAATCAGACAGTCGCTCGGAACGGCGTTGAACGTTTCGTATCTTGATTCGACGGACGATGGTTTCCGCAGTCTCATGTCGGGATACGTAAAAGAAACGACAAAACTGTATACCGGCAGCGTGTTTTCATGCAGCGTTCCTGTTGCGTTTTCGTTTTCAGGTAACAATGCTGCTGTCCTGCCAAAGATCGGTCTGCGTGCCGATCTCCAGTACGTGTCCGTTATGCTTGATGGATACCGGATGTGTCTTTTTCCTGATTTGAATCAGCTGTACTGGAAAGATTCCGGTTCTGCATCGGGAAATCCGGACCTTAAAGCGGAAGACGGGTGGGGCGGAGAATTAACGTTCAGCGCTCATGATGTGTTAATTCCGTTTTCCGTATGTGTTTTCAGCAATTATTATTTTAATAAAATTCAGTGGCAGAGTGTCGGAGGAAAATCGATGCCTGTGAACGTTGCATCTGCATTTTATGCAGGCTGCGACATGAATGCGTCCGTCATGCTTTTTTCCTGTGTTACGATAAAGGGAAGCTGGGAGTGGCTGTATAACAGACTGCTTGCAGAAGGTGTTACGTATGGTAAAATGATTATGTACACACCTGACAACGTCGGGGCTTTTTCTGTAATATACGACAGAAGTCCGGTAACGGTTATTGTTGAGGCTGAGTATGTAGGCAGGCGGTATGAAACAAACCTTAATATTTCGTATCTTGAACCGTATGTTCTGCTGAATGCAGTTGTGTCTGTTCAGGCAGGAAAATATTTTTCGCCGTATGTACGTGCGGATAATATTCTTAATGCGGATTATAAATCGGAACCCGGATATCCTATGCCGGGAATATCGCTGGAATGCGGAGTAAAGGCACAATGGTAGGAGCCGGTATGTCAAAAGATACGGATATAAAAATGGTAATCGCCGTCAGGCGCGATCTTCATATGACACGCGGTAAGGAAATTGCCCAGGCGTGCCATGCGGTCGTGGGGGTGCTGCTCGCGAAAAGCGGATATTCGTACGATGAGTCAGAAAATGAACTGAATCACGTACGAATGGATAAAAATACGCTTGCCTGGCTTGAAGGCGGTTCTGCAAAGATTTGTGTCAGAGTTGATTCGGAACACGCTTTGTACGATTTGGAAAACAAGGCCGGAGCAGCAGGCATTCATTCATGCCTGATAGTAGACGACGGTCTTACGATGTTTCACGGTGTAAAAACGCCCACGTGTATTGCACTTGGACCGGCAGAAAGCGGTATCCTTGACGGAATAACAGGCGGACTACCATTATATTGAAAATGTAAAGGTGGTTCTATTATTTGTGCGGCCGGACTGGTGATTGAATAAAGGCCGATAAAAAGATATTATCACGGTATTATGGGACAGGGAAAAGAAACGGACGCTCTTGTAGAAGATTTTATTGACAGAAAAACAATTAAAGCACTTACTACATTTATAGAATCGAATAATGAAGCCGATTTTTCAGGGTCAGCGGATATAATTGCGGAGGCTTTCGGTTCTGATGCGGAAACTTTTTCAAAAGAAAGTGCTGCAGCCGACGAAAAACTTGTAGTGAGTTTTAAAAACAACCTTACACTGCTTATTCAGAAAACCTGGGTGGAAAAAACAGATGTTGAATTGAAAGAGCAGGTATTGTATCAGCTTGAACAGTTCCGCGCTGACAGAAGAGCAACATGGAAAAGTTCTTATAAGCCGTTTCTGAAAATTCTGTATAATGCAGTGTATCTTATGTTCGGACAGCAGGTAGAAACGGAAGATTTCTGCGAATATGCACTGCGCATCGATCCGGAATTCGGAATATTCTGGTGGTACGTCAAGAGTCTTCCTCAGGACGTCGAATGGGCCGAAGAAAAATGTCGTGATGCGATTCTGCTTGGAATGTATTTCCTCGCAAATTATTAATCTGACGGCCGGGATTCATTATTCCCGGCCTTTTTGTTTGAGGTACCTGTTACATGGACTTTGAAAGCATATGTACCGGTCTCCGCAGAGGAGCAGAAAAACTTGCACGGCAGACAGCTGCGCAGAAAAACTTTGCACTTGAAGCTGTTGCAGCTTCTATTGACAGCAGTAGAAACAGTATTCTTTCGGCAAATGCCGGAGATGTTGCACGTGCGGAAACGAACGGTATGTCCCCGGCTCTCGTAGAACGGCTTTCGCTCGACGAAAAAAAAATAGACGGCATTCTTGCCGGTATCAGAATTCTGATTAATCAGGAAGATCCCGTCGGTGAAGAAATTGCCGGCTGGACAACGCCGTCAGGTATGCAGATACGGCAGGTACGCGTTCCTCTTGGAGTAGTTGCCATCATTTATGAATCGCGTCCGAACGTCACGGTCGATGCATTCTGTCTTGCATATAAAAGCGGTAACGCCATTTTACTCCGCGGTTCGTCGTCCGCAGTTGAATCGAACAAAGCGCTTGTTAAATGTATAAAAGACGGGCTTGCGTCTGCAGGTGTTCCGGAAGCGGTAGAACTGTCGGAGAGTACAGACCATGAAGACGTTCAGCAGATACTGACAGCAGTCGGTAAAATAGATGTTGTAATTCCCCGCGGAGGAAAAAAACTGATCCAGACCGTGGTGCAGAATGCCCGTGTGCCGGTAATTGAAACAGGAAGCGGGGTGTGTCATCTGTATATTGATGATGCCGCAGACCTTCCGATGGCCGCAGCCATTGCGGAAAACGCAAAAATCCAGCGGCCGGGAGCATGCAACGCCGTAGAGTGTATTCTTGTTAATAAAAAGATCGCAGATACCTTTCTGCCGGTGCTGGAGAAAAAATTTGCGGGGCGCGTTCAGATGCGTGCAGACGAAACGTGTTATCCGTTGCTCAAAGCTTCGGCGGAAAGTGATACGGCAGCAGCTGCTGTTAAAGACGGCGGCAGATACGGACAGGACTGCGTTGTTCAGGCGGTGGCCGGTGATTATGGATACGAATTCCTTGATTATATCTGTACGGTGCACGCGGTGGCGTCTGTTGAAGAAGCTGTTGCATATATTAACACGCACAATACAAAACATTCTGAATGTATCGTAACGAACGACCGCTCACACGCCCGCCTGTTTCAGCAGCAGGTGGATGCAGCATGTGTGTACGTGAACAGTTCAACCAGGTTTACTGACGGAGGGGAATTCGGTTTCGGGGCGGAATTAGGCATCAGTACGCAGAAACTGCACGCGCGCGGACCTATGGGGATAAAAGCATTAACAACGACGAAATATTTAATCGACGGTGAAGGACAGATAAGGTGAGTACAGGAACATCTGAGGCTAACAGCATAAACATTGCAAAAGTCATTAAGCAGTCACGAAAAATTGTTATTAAGATTGGAAGTAATACACTTGCAAAAGAAGACGGTACGCCGAATATTGAGTTTATGAAAAATTTTGCGCGCCAGTGCAGAATGCTTGTCGATGACGGGAAACAGATTGTTCTTGTTTCGTCCGGCGCGCAGATAAGCGGTTTGTCGACAATAAAGGGATGGGCGCGTAAACGCGACGTTCATTACCGGCAGGCGCTCTGTGCGATCGGACAGGTAGAACTCATGGACCAGTGGCGTACGGCTTTTGGCGGACAGAAACTGCATATAGGCCAGCTTCTGCTCACAAAGGAAGATTTTGAAGACGATCACCGTACGCTCAATATGCGCAATACGCTTTTTACGCTTGTCGACGAAGGTGTTGTACCGATTATTAATGAAAACGATTCGGTCTCTTTCGACGAAATCCGTATAGGTGATAATGACAATCTGAGTGCGCTTACCGCCATTCTGTGGAGTGCCGATCTGCTGATTCTGTTCAGTGATATAGACGGCGTGTTTACCGATAATCCTAAAACAAACAGGGATGCAAAGCTCATTGAGACTGTTACTGATATTACAGCTCTGCGTAATTCTATTACAATAGGAGCAGCGAATTCTTTCGGTACGGGCGGCATAGAAACGAAGCTTGAAGCAGCGGAACGTTCTACATCGTACGGTATTCCGCTTCTTCTTGCGAACGGTTCTGTAGAGAATATACTTGAAAACCTTGCAGGGGGCATGGCGCACGGGACGCTGTTTCTGGCAGACGAGCAGCAGTTAATTCAGGATATCAGAAAATAAAAAGACTGGAGGCGGTCAAAATGGACGAATGTAATATTAGTTTTATCGGATGCGGTTCTATGGGAGGAGCTGTTATCCGTGCAATCTGCAGAAAATACAATCCGGCAATAGTAACAATAAGTGCCAAACATTTAGAACATGCACAGCGGCTTGCATCCGAAGTAGAGTGTATTGCCGCAGACTCAAACGCAAAAGCCGCCGCAGCCGGAAAGTATGTGTTCATTGCGGTAAAGCCGGCATACGTTGCAGATGTCATGAAAGAAACTGCGGATTCATTCCGGAGTGATGCCGTTATTATTTCTATGGCAGCCGGTATTACACTTGAAAAACTGCACTCTATGACGGACAGACCTGTAGTACGTATTATGCCGAATATGCCGGCTCAGACAGGAGAAGCAATGACGGCGCTTTCCTGCGGTGACGATGTTAAGGCGGGTGAACTTGCAGATATAACTGCGCTGCTTAAATGTGCGGGTAAAGTAGAAAAAGTCGACGAAAAACTTATGGACTGCGTGACGGCAGTAAGCGGTTCTGGTCCTGCGTATGTTTTTATGTTTATTGAAGCGCTTGCCGACGCTGCTGTCCGTTTCGGTATGCCCCGGCAGCAGGCGTATATTTATGCGGCTCAGACAGTAAAAGGGTCTGCCGCTATGGTGCTTTCCGATGATCACTGCCCGGCAGCCTTGAAGGATGCGGTATGTTCGCCGGGGGGAACGACGATAGAAGGTGTTGCGGCTCTTGAAAAAGACGGATTCCGGAACGCGGTATTTGACGCGGTAAAAGCAGCATATGAAAAATCGGTAAATATGGGGAGAAAGTGACAGCGTATGACAACAACTGTTGGTCTGCAGAAATGCAGCGAGTATGATTTTGACGAAGTGTATGCAGCAGTTCAGCAGCTCTTCCGT
The DNA here is from genome assembly GCA_023231445.1 of Treponema sp. Classification (GTDB taxonomy): domain Bacteria; phylum Spirochaetota; class Spirochaetia; order Treponematales; family Treponemataceae; genus Treponema_D. Next base: position 5,653 of record JALNVF010000111.1, read on the forward strand.
CTTGTGCCTCCGCCTGATGTCCGCGGGAAAACGGTATTACTGAAACCGAATATCCTTTCACCGAAAAAACCGGAATGTGCCGTCTGTACGCATCCCGTCGTTGTGGGGGCTGTGGTAAAAGCGTTTGCGGATCTTGGAGCTGCGCGCGTACTTGTCGGGGAATCTCCCGGAGTGGGTAGTTCTCTTTCTGCAGCGAAATCGGTCGGAATGTACGACGAGGTTGTCAGAAACGGCGGGGAATGGGCCGATTTCGGAGCTGATCAGACGGTTATTGCGTGTCCTGAGGGTAAACTGGTGAAGTCTTTTGAATTTGCCGCACAGTTTACGCAGGCTGATGTACTCGTGTCTCTTGCAAAGTTAAAAACCCATCAGCTTATGTCGTACACCGGCGCTATGAAAAATCTTTTCGGCCTTATGGTAGGTCTGAAAAAAGCGCAGACGCATTACCGCTTTCCCGGGAAAAAGGAATTCGGAACGTTTCTTGTTGATCTGAATACAGCAGCACATGCTTCCTATGCCGTTATGGATGCAATAGTCGGTATGGAAGGCAGCGGAGGACCCGGAAACGGAGATCCGGTAAAACTTGGCTTTCTTGCAGCTTCGGACAATATTGCGGCCCTTGACTGGGAGTGTTCTTCAATAGTCGGATACAATCCGCATGATATCGTCTATCTTGAGGAAGCGCTGCAGCGCGGTATATGGTTCAACTCTCCGGAACAGATACAGACAGCAGGGTGTACGGTGCAGGAAGTGAAACCCGCGTCTTTTAAAATCGTAAAGGATGCAGCGCCTGCACTTGGTGCTGTAATGCCTGCCTTTGCGGATGCGGTCGCTAAACTGCTGTTTACGCGGAATCCTTCGTTTAACAGGAGAAAATGCATACGCTGCGGAAAATGTATAGAAATATGTCCTGTGCATATTCTTTCCTTTGCGGGAAACAAAGGAAAGAAAAAGAACGTAACCGTGAGCGACAGAACCAGATGTCTGCATTGTTACTGCTGCCACGAGATCTGTCCGGAGGAGGCAGTGAGTCTGCGGCATTTTGTGAGTAAACATCATTAAAGAAGCGTGTATAATCCCCGGTCCGGAAATTACCGTCCCGGGGTTTTTTATGTCCTGAACTGTGCAGTATAGAGATTGTAATACACGCCTTTTTTGTTCATCAGCTCTGAAGGCGAACCCTGTTCTACAATACCGCCGTTATCTATAACCATAATACGGTCTGCTTTCTGTATTGTGGACAGTCGGTGTGCTATGACGAATGACGTCCGTCCTTTGAGCAGGGCCGCAATTCCCTGCTGTACAAGCTGTTCTGTATGCGTGTCAATGCTTGACGTGGCTTCATCAAGAATAAGTATCCGCGGCAGGGAAAGCATCGTTCTGGCAAAAGCGACAAGCTGTCTCTGGCCGTTCGACAATTCTCCTCCGCGCGCCGTAAGCGCGGTATCATATCCCTTTTCCATTTTTGAGATAAAATCGTCAGCATGTACTGCTCCGGCCGCATCACGGATTTCTTTTTCCGTCGCGTCAAGACGTCCGTACCTGATGTTGTCTCTGATCGTCCCGGAGAATATATAATTATCCTGCGTCATTATTCCCATCTGGCTCCGGAGGCTTTCGATCGTTACGCCTTTTATATCTGTACCGTCAATCGTTATGTTCCCGCATTCCGGATCGTAAAATCTGCTTATCAGATTGACAATCGTTGATTTACCGGCACCTGTCGGTCCGACCAGCGCGATTGTCTCTCCCTGCTGTACGGTAAAAGAAACATCATGCAGAACCTGCGTGTCTTTATCATATGAGAACGTTACGTGATCAAAGCATACACTGCCTTTTATCGGCGGCATGACGGGTGCGGACAGTGCGTCTTTAATAACGGGCTGTGTATCCATAATTTCGAATATCCGTTCGGCTCCGGATATGGTCGTCGTAAGCTGGTTGTAGAAATTGCTCAGATTCATGATAGGCTGCCAGAACATGCCGATATACGTTCCGAACGCAAGATACATTCCGACAGAAACACTGCCGACGCCCAGAATCTTTATTCCTGCATAGTACAGTGCAAGCATGCCGAGTCCCCAGCACAAGTCGATGACCGAACCGAATGCATCACTCCAGCGGACTGCGCTGGTAAAAGTGCCGCAGTGTTCACCGACGAGCATGTTGAATGTGGCATCGGTTTCCCGTTCTGCGTTAAAACTCTGAATGACTTTTATTCCCGAAAGATCTTCGTTAATGAACGCATTCATGTTCGACGACTTTTTGCGGAATATCTGCCAGTGTGCATGGCTGTGTTTCTGTATGATCAGGATGCCTATAATCATGAACGGAAGACTCCACAGGGCCGCTGCTGCAAGTTTTGCATTTTTTACAAACATGATTACCGTAACACATACGACAGTCGTAAGATCGGGAATGAGCGTCGTAACGCTGTTTTCGATTACGTCTTTGAGCGAATTCACGTCGCCTATAAGCCGTGCCAGAATTTTTCCGGTCGGACGTCCGTCGAAGAAAGTGAAGTCAAGGGTCTGTATGTGATTGAACAGCTCCTGTCGTATTTCACGGATGACACTGTTGCTTACTTTTGCCATAAGAAACATGCGTATTTTGACTGCAACTATCATGATAATGTTGAGAACGGCCGCGACGATTAATAATTTTACAAGACCGGGAATATTACCTGATGCGATATACGTATCGACTGCACGCTGCAGGAAAAGAGGGTTAGCGAGTGATACGGCCGTACAGAACGCCATAAGTGCAAGTATTCCCGCAATACGTGCGCGGTATCTCAGGAGATATTTGAAAAGTCTGAGCAGGGTAACGTGTTTTTCTGTATTTACCGACTGCTCGTCGTCTTTATATGAATTGACTGCCATTAGTTATTCTCCGTTATGCCGTCGTACTGTGTTTTGTATGTTTTATAGTACAGCCCTTTTTGTGCAAGCAGCTGTTCGTGCGTTCCCCGCTCTGCAACAGCTCCTTTGTCGAGTACAATAATTTCGTCAGCGGTACGGACTGCGCTGATGCGGTGTGCAATAATAATTTTTGTTGTACCGGTAAGTTTTGAAAGCATTTTCTGTATTTCCTGTTCCGTTTCGGTATCGAGTGCGGATGTTGAGTCGTCAAGTACAAGTACTGGTGCACCGCATGAAAGTGCGCGTGCAATGGTGAGCCGCTGTTTCTGTCCTCCGCTCAGACCAACTCCCCGTTCTCCTATAACCGTTTCATACTGCTCGTCCATTTTTTCTACGAAACTGCCCGCTTGTGCCCGGTGTACTGCATCTTTTACGGCAGGCATCGCAAGGCTGTTTTTGCGGCCAAGTTTTACGTTGTCGCAGATTGTATCCGAAAAAAGGAATATATCCTGCATAACGCATGCGACACTTGTACGCAGCTGTTTGAGTGTAAGGTTTTTTATATCTGTTCCGTCAAGTCTGATTGTACCTGATGTCGCGTCATACATGCGTTTAAGCAGGTTGATGACAGTTGTTTTTCCGGCTCCTGTCGCACCCATGATTCCGATTGAATGTCCGGCAGGGACAGTGAACGAAACGTCGCGGAGAATTGGACGTGTATCGTCTTTTATAAACGAAACGTTGTCGAATTCAATAGAACCTTTTACGTCTGGAAGAAGTACCGGAAGTTCTTTTTCGATTATCTGCGGAGTTTCTGCATAAACCGCGTTTATGCGACGTCCCGAAGCGAGAGCCGATGACAACCCGTTTGTAAGCCATCCAAGCATTTCCATAGGCCATACGATATTCATCGAATACTGTACGAACGCGGACAGTTCTCCGAGAGTCAGTCCCTTACGGATTACCATAAGTCCGCCGGAAAGTAATACGAGTACAGGAAGCAGATGAGTGACCGCCTGAATAAACGGATAATAGGTAACAAAAACCTTTGACTGTTTTACGTTCAAATCGTAATAACGGGAATTATGACCGGAGAATTTTTTAATTTCAAAAGCTTCCCGGGCAAAGGCCTTTACCGTGCGGACTCCTGACAGATTTTCCTGTGCGGTGTTGTTAAGAACCGAATTTTCCTGAGAAATATCCTCGTAAATACCGCCAAGTTTCCGTTCCATAAGAACTGCAACGCAGCCTGCAATTATCATCCCGACTGTAGGGATAACGGCAAGCTGCCAGCAGAGTGAGTACATGCAGTAAAGGACAATAACAGTATGGACGGTAACTTCGATAATCAGCATCCCGATAAAGCCGAGACCGTCCCAGATACGGTCTATGTCGTCCTTTACGCGGGACATAAGTTCTCCGCTGTTAATTTTGTCGAAGAAAGCTGCAGAGAGTGACTGAATTTTACGGAATAAGTCGATGCGGAGCTGACTGCCGATTTGTGCGGCAGTTGTGTCAAACAGATATTCTTTTACATATTGGAATACACAGCGTCCGACGCCGACGGCAAGATAGCCGAGAAGGAATTTCCACAGCAGTTCAATCTGCCGTGCAATAACAACATCATCTATAATGTGCTGGGTAATAATCGGCGAAAGCATATCGAGAGACACACTCAGCAGCATAGCAGTGAGGCCGACGGTGTATGCCGGCCAGTGCTGCAGGACATACTTTTTGACATTGAGTTTTTGAGCTGTACCCATGAATAACCCCGAAGTATAGAGAATGGTGAAGTGTTCTCTATGTACTATAATAATGGGGAAAAAATTGTCAATACAGATGTATTGTCTTTGAAAGTCACAGAATGAAAAAGTGAGTGTTTTTTAGTGCAGGCCGTTCAGTGTACATAATGCAGCCTGCTGTGCGATCAGGCGTTAAAAACACTGATTAATGTATACACTAATCAGTGTCCGCATAGAAATCTTATCCGGGTCAGAGAGACTGCGTGAGGAATTTTTTCAGTGCAGCTTCGGCTTTATCTTCGTCTCCGCCTTCTATGGTAACATGGACTGTATGTCCCTGTTTTATCCCAAGGCTCATGACCGCAAGCATTCTTTTGCAGTCTGCAGATTTACCGTTTCCTTCTATTATGATTTTGCTGGAATACGTTTTTGCAAGTGCAACCAGTTCCCCTGCAGGCCGGGCGTGAATACCGAGCGTGTCTGTAATTGTATAATTGAATGTTTTCATGCAGTTCCTCTATAA
>JALNVF010000112.1 GCA_023231445.1 Treponema sp.
GTCCCTTCTTTCAGACGGACATCATCCATTACCCATCCCTTTATCGTATATTCACTTGCAATTTTGTTCACCCATTTCCGGAACTGAACGGCACGTTCGGAATTTACCTTGAATCCGACTGCAATTATCATCTGAAGGTTGTAGTGATTAACTTCACGGGTTACCTGTCTTGTATTTTCCGTCTGAACTATCCGGAATTTCCGGATAGTTGCCTCTTCCGTCAATTCATCGTCTGTATATATGTTCTTTATTTGCTCATTTATAGTCCCCACATCTACATCATACAAAGCTGCCATCATTTTCTGTGTCAGCCATATATTTTCATCCTCGTACCGGACTTCATAGCTTCTGTTACTGTCGCCGACAGAGGCAATGTATGTCAAATATTCTGCGGCAGAACTTCTGATAGTTACTTCTTTTTTCTTTTTATCCGGCATTTACTGCTCCTGTTCTTCTTTCAGCAAGTTACCGGCAAGTTAGCTTTCACTGCAGCTAGTGCCTATTCTGCGGTAATTTCTTAGAACGACACTAAATACAGACACAATTTTTTTTCAATACATTATCCAGCAAGTTAGATTCATGCCCAGAAAGGGACATATCTGTCATTTTTACTCTCCAAAATTCTCTGGCTCAGCTAATGCTTTATTTCGTTCGGATTCTTGTAAATAAAAATCTGCGATTTGATCAGTTTTTTGAGCAAAATTTATAAACCCGTTTTGTCGCAACGCAGAACTTCGTTCTTTCCATGTCTCGTAGATTTTCTTTTCTGATTCACCTGTGGTATCAATAGAGTAAACGTCTCTTGAATTAATAACACTGTTTTCATATCCTGCAAGCATTTTCATATTTCTGCAGTCGTCAAGAATTTCTGCTACATTTTTATCAATCCAAAGTCCAGATAAATCCTCCGGGGTATAAAATAAAACACGCCATATTGTAATTTGAGCAGTAATCTATATCCAGACCGACATTCAGGAAGTCTGCCGTCTTTGCTATACCTCCGGTTGTAGAAAGTACCTGCTTTGCGATTTCATTTTTTGTCATACATCCACCGACTTTTCACACACAGAATTTTAATATTGTTGTCAATTAGTATAACACAGGAGAGCTTGATTTGCACAAGTCTTCACATACTACTTTTACATATGACGTACTTCTTCCCCCGGTAACTTACTCCAGTCGTTGAACGCCTTCTGCGCACTGCGGAATATGTCCTCTATAGAGTGGGATATGTGGAGCTTCTCCCCCAGAACACCGGAGTTCCCTTCGTAGGCAAGCGCAAGCTGATTTTTCAAATCAGTAAACCGGTTGTTTACCGGAGTTGCCGAAAGCATAACAACCTTCGTCCTCACTCCCGGCTTCAGCACCCTGTTCATCAGGCGCAGATACCTGTTCTCTTCTTTCCCTGCAACTTTTGAAACCGTATCGCTTCCGTTCCTGAAATTGTGCGATTCGTCGATGACGACAAGATCATAGTTCGCACAGTTAAGGCGGGAAAGGTCTATTCCGTTCGAGTCTCCGCCGTTCCGCGACAAATCCGTATGGAACAGCACCGTATAGGCAAACCGGTCGGCAGCAACCGGATTATTGACATAGTTTTCACGGAACGTATTCCAGTTTGCAGCAAGTTTTTTGGGACAGAAGCACCAGCACGTTCCTGTTCCGGCTTTCGTACTATTTAATGACGGCAAGCGGCGTATAGGCGACAGGTGTTTCCTTTTGTATGTGAATAAACCCCTGAATGGCGGACTGCGTTCTGTTCGATTTGAACGACGCCTTTTTCCGTATCCAGTCCGCACATTCCCGTGCAACAGCCTGCTGTGTCATTTCGTTGCGGAGTTTTATTTCAAATTCCGACCCGCACACTGCCCGTTCGCGGTCAAGACGAGGTATATAGAATTCACGTTTTTCCTTCGGTGTTTTTTCCGTCGTAAACGTCGGAGACGTAAAAATAAAACGGAGAGAATCGATGCCTTCAAGCTGCTTTTTAAGTTCATTAAACGCATACATTGAAAAAGATGCGGCAGCTATAGAAAGTTTTGCATGAGGCTGCAGTTCGTCTGTAAGGTTGTCTTTAAGCAGATGCCGGACATTGTCGATGATTTCCACGATAAACACTCTAATTTATCCAGTATATCACTAAAGGTTTGTTTTAGAAAGCCAAAATATGCAAAAAGAATCAGGTACCGCCCCTCCCGGCCCGCAGATACGGTAAGGCCGGGCGAAGAAACCGCGTAACTGCCTCTAAATATCCCCCTGAAACACAGAACCGGTGTCCCTGCACAAATACTGAACGGCCCGGCGCCCCGAATCAACAGCGATGGGCAGCCCGCCGGGACTCCTCAGACGCTGGCTTGCAAAATAAACATTTTTAATACTTTTCGGCTTCGACGGATAACTTTCATATTTCAGGCCCTTTCCCAGAACAGTCATCCAGGATCCCCTGCAGGAACCAAGGTACCGTTCATAGGTCAGCGGCGTCGCTACATCCCATACAGCAACTTTTCCGGCAGTCTGCGGATATTTTTCCGCCAGTATCTGTATGAAAGCTTTTGCAAGTTTTTCTTTTTCCGCTTTATAAGTACCGTCCGCTCTGCATGCTTTCCAGAAATCATAACTGTCTCCGATAATACACGAAGTAACAGCCGTACAGCCGGCCGGTGCATATCCTTCAAAGTCCGCATAATTACAGACCAGGATAATCGGCTGTGGTATTCCTCCGCATAAAAACGGATGATCCGGTACGAACTGTATTCTTTCCGGCAGACCGGACAGATCCGCTTCCACTCCCGCACAGACAAACGTATTGAGCAGCGGTACGACATTTTTATGCATCCGTTTAGTCCACGGCTCAACAAGCGGCGGACAGAACAATGTATCAACGGCAGAAAGCGTATCGCGGGTAACAATAACTGCATCCGCCGGAATTGTTTCATTCCCAATACGAATACCGTCCGCTGCTCCGCCGCAGACACTCACACAGTCCACAGCGCTGTTGTACATAATTTTACCGCCCAGATGCTCAAAGTAATCCGCCATTCTTTTTACCATACCGACAGACCCGCCTTCAGGATATCCGCCGTCACCGGAAACAAGCGTCGCAATCGTAAAAAGCAGGGCACCGGCACTGTAATCGGGACCGACAATATTCTTAATCATCATCTGCAGAAGAGGGCTCTTAAACCGTTTTATATATTCTCCCACAGTCTGGTTAAAATAAAAAAGCATAGATGGCAAAGCAGGCAGTATTCCAGAAAGCATCTGCAGCGATACGGAAGATTTGTATTTTACCCGCACACCTTTTATATCTGTTACAGGCATACTGATTTTTGTAAATTTACGGATATCTTTACACAGCCGGTTGATTACCTTTGTGTCTTCCGGCGAAAGTTCCAGAAAATGACGGCGGAGCTTTTCAAGATCACGATAAAGGTAAACAGTCCTGCCGTTCCAGTCAAACACCTGAAACAGGTCCCGGTTATAGACCTTTACACTGCCGCCCAGTGCGCCGACTTCGCACCAGAGTCTGTTCAGCGGTGTTTGTGCAGAAGAGCCGGTCAGCCAGTGCATACCGCCTTCAAACAAATACCCCTTTCTTCTCCAGCTGGTCGAAGCCCCTCCCGGAAGTGAATCACTTTCATAAATAGTTACATCGAATCCACTCTGCCGCGCATAAATGCCTGCAGAAAGCCCTGAAATTCCGGCACCAATAACTGCTACCTTTTTTATGATTGTATCCTCCCCGACAGTATCGACAAACCTGTTGCCTTCCTGACAGGAAAGTTCAGGATTCATCACTACCCGCATTCATATACCCGTAACAGTATAACAGATACAGGCAATTTGGACAGACATATTTTCACTTTTATTACAAATAAGATTATAGCAAGATGTTCCTCTATCGTCTTCCTGCTCTGCCGATCTTTATTCATTCTGAACGCATCAACAAAACCGGGACGGTAAAACAGTATGATGATTTCTCTCTTCCGGCAATTATGCGTTTATCTCTGCATGGTAAGTTTCCTAAGTTGTTCCGTCATTACAGAACGCTCTTTCAATGCTGCATCAGTTTCATCACTTGTCACTGTCTTTATAACTTCTTCTGCCGCTTTTGCACTCTCCGTATAGCTCAGCCCTGCCGCGCTTCCGACGCTGCAATCTTCAGCGCAACAGTATTGATCTGTTCGTCGCCGCCGGTGTAATGAGAATTTGCAAGTGTTTTTACCTGTACTGCGGAAGGCATTTACGTACTCCTTTCTGTATAGGGCATATCTAAAAAGTCACCGAAAGTGAGTTTTTAGATATGCCCTATATCAGTCCGAGCGGAATAACAACATTTTCCCGGTCAACCGGTACAGGCCTGTCTGCAAGACACACAACTGCTCCGTTGCCGCGGGGAATTGCAAGCTTATCAAGTACACCGAACGATGAAATCATATCGCCTGACGGCGAAGCTGCTTTCTTTATTTCAACGGGATGCAGTTTTCCGTTCTCTTCAATAAGCAGATCTATTTCATGTTTCTCTTTGTCACGGTAATACCACACCGGAGGTTCACGCAGATTGTTCGCATATGATTTCCATATTTCAGAAACAACGAAATTTTCCATAAGCGCTCCGTTCATAGCTCCAGCTTCAAACGTTTCAGGGGAAAGCCATCTGCACAACCATGCAACAAGTCCGCAGTCATGAAAATACAATTTTGGGGTTTTCGTAATCCGTTTCAGTGCATTGGAAAAATAAGGATGTACCAAAAAGACAATACCGAGCGAGATAAGCACATTTACCCAGCTTTTGGCAGTCGGTTCCGAGATTTCCGCATCACGTGCACATTCCGCATAATTCAGCTGCTGCGAACAGCGGGCAGCAAGTGACGAAAGAAACCGGCTGAACGAAAGTGTATTTGTAATTCCGGCAAGCTCCCGTATATCACGCTCAACATAGGTACGCACATGGTTCGCATAATATGTTGGTATGTCGGTAATTTCTCCCGACGCTGTTTTAGGAAGACTTCCGTGATACATAAGAGTGTAGGCAGTATGAACATCGATATGAGGATATTTTCCACTCCGTTCCCGTTCAAGCAGTTCAGGTAAATCAATAGAAAACGTATGCAGAGGTGTACGATACAACTCTGCAACAGAAAGCCCGTACATATCGGCAACCGCAATGCGTCCCGCAAGTGATTCACTCACTCCCTTTATCATCTGATATTTCTGTGATCCGGTGAGCCATATACCGCCGGCAAGTTTCTTTGTGTCGGCAAGCAGTTTTATATACGGAAACAGCTCAGGCGCATATTGAATCTCATCGATAAGAACGGGAAGCGGATATGTCTGAAAAAACAGTTTCTGATCCGTTTTCGCAAGATACCTGGCATCCGTATCATCAAGTGAAACATACGTCCGCTTTGACGTCTCCCCGTCGGCCAGATGCAGAAGTATTGTAGTCTTTCCCACTTGCCGCGGTCCACAGACCATAATGACAGGATAATCCCGGCTGAGCTGCCGTATGCGTAATTCTATTGCCCGTGGTATATACATAGTCAATATCCTTAGTCTGACCAATCTAAAGTGTACTTTACTTCAGACAAAAAGACAAGCGGAAACAGACTACACAATCAACACATTCAAATTCAAAAAGGAACAGCATTTTGTGAAGGCTGTCCGGATATTCTGTTATACTATCGGCTTCTGTTTTTTGCCCGCAGATTGTAATAATATGCTCAAATGTGCGCAGCACGACAGACATTTTTACCACATCGTCCATCGGTGCACAAGACGCCCATACGGGCCACAGTGCTGCAGCATCGTTGAACGGACTGCGTTCAGTTCGAATGTGTTTTACGCACTGGTGCCCTTCTGCACGAACTGCAATACCACGCCTGAGTATCTTTCAAACACAACGAAAGAAGTTTCAACGGAGAATTTTCACTGGACAAACAGGATTATTGCGGCGCTCTGCGAAAAAGCAGACGGTGCTGAACAATGTTCTGTTCGAATCAGGCTGTCTCATGAAAAATGCATTTTCCCGTTCGGATGCGTAAGTCTATCTGTCTTCAAGCGCGAGTTTTACGGCAAGTCCTGCAAAGATGCATGCGAAACCGCGCCCGACATTTTTCATGATGCTCTTCCTCTGTACAACAAGATTCCTGATTACTGCGGCAAGTAACCCGTACCCGGTAAACAGTACCAGCGTCATCACCATAAAGATAAGGCTTAATATAATCATACATTCTGTTTTGTTTTCTGCCCCTGCAGGTATGAACTGAGGCAGAAATGAAAGGAAGAACAGTGTCAGCTTCGGATTCAGTAAGTTCAGCACAATCCCTTTTGCCGCAACATGTATACACTGCGGTGCAATGGTATCCCTGCCGAATTCTATACTTCCTGCCGTTGTCCATGTCTTCCATGCCAGATACAGAAGGTACGCCGCTCCTGCATATTTTATTATCATAAAGACTTCCGCACTCATATTCATTATTGCGGAAAGTCCCAGAATGCACGCTGCCATATGAGGTACAATACCGAACGTACATCCCACTGCTGCAGCCACGGCATATTTTGCATTTTTTGACAATCCCGTATTTATGGTGTATATAACACCTGTACCGGGTATGAGGACTACAACCAGTGCCGTAAGTATAAAGCTGAGTGTTATCATAATCTATCCCTTTTAGTATCCATATCCGCAGATTCCCCCGTTTAAATACAGTATAAAATCAACACGCATGTATTCCTGCTTTATTCAATGGGAATCATGATTTCCACGGTACATCTATCGGACTCAAGATTCCATACTTTATATGATTCTATTGTGGGATATTCAGACTGCCTGTATTTGCTCTGCGGCAGGAATTCTTCATGAATCCGTTTCCATGTATTTCCCAGAACATTTTCCGATATTTTTCCTTCTGCCGAAAATACAAGCCACTGTAAATCCGGATACATGTAACTGTCAAACCCCTGCTGATCGACCGCACATTCTATGCCGACCATGTAATCGTTGCGGCCTGCAGCGTCAAATCCGAAGCACAACCCCAGTGTTTCCTGCCCTTCTTTTCCGAAGCTTTGGATTTTTTCATAACTGCCGTCAGCTTTACACACAGCCCATGTACCGCCGCCCTCCGGTGTGACAAGCCTTCTTCCGACAACTTTAAAAGATTTCCGTTCTGCTACCTGATAGTCCATTTCGAATACCCCCTTTATTATGAGTGTGAAGTTGAGGCGGGAAAAGAATTTCAAATTTGTTTCAAGTCTTCGGGCCATAGCAGGCGCAACGCCATGCATACGCTTGAATGCAACCGAAAATGAGTCGGCAGATTCATAGCCGTATTTTATGGCAATGTCGATAATCCTTTCACTGGTGTTTTGAAGTTCATATGCGGCACAGGTCAGTTTTCTCCGCCTGATATATTCGGACAAAGGAATACCTGTTACCTGAACAAAAAAACGCTGAAATATTGCAAACGGACACGCCATAATTCCGGCTATCTTATCTGTGTCGATTTCACCGCACAGATGATTTTCAACATAGTCGATAACCTGATTCATTTTATCAACCCATTCCAACTGAACAACTCCTTTCTCACCGAGTATATCCAAACTCCGGAGAACGCATCCGACATTCACTGTACACTTTTTAACGCCTTATTTCAGCTGCTTCACATATTTTTTATTTATAATCACACAGACCGTCTGCATGAAGCGGCCAGATAATTTTTTATTGTTTTCCGGTAAAAAATACCAATTGCAATCTGCCTGATATGGCTTTGTGTTGCAACTAAAATATATCACGGAAATCGGATTTTAAATACCTATGTTTTCTTCTGGCCGGCAGTGAGTAATAATCCACCGTGACTACAACCGGTTTTTTCTTTGATTCCGATAATCCGTACATGTCCCACAGCGACTGACTTTTTCCGGCATTATTCGGGCCGACAAAAACAACTATATCATTCTGTTTGACCGATACTTTCCCGCTCGTATTAAAAGTTATCTCTGAGATATATTCGTACGGCTTTTTAGTTTCAGTCTCTGCTTCCATCTTTATCTCCCGCCACAAAAACCATCATCAAATTTTCCCTGTTATTTAATTATCTTTGCTATGCGATCAAATTCCTTCTTAAGATTGATAAGAATCTTTTTCTGCCCCTCTAAAGGTAAGTCGCAACAAATATGATCGCACAATTTTGTCTTATCAAGCTCATGTATAGAACTCTCGGCACCATAACCATCTTTTTTGGAGATTATCTTATAAAAATCATTGAAAGGAAAATCGGCTGGCAATACAAGCAGATTTTCCACACCTATTGTATAGATCGTATTAGAAGGATTATTAACCATACACTGGACAATAACATTCCCTTCGTCATTTACTTCTTCTGTTTTTTTCGTATCACAGTCATACAGCAATACTACTTTTCCCGGAAGCAAGTCAGAATTGCTTTTAAAAAAACTATAGGCACTGTTCAATCCAGGAAAGCCAGTATTTACAGCGGTGCTACTTTTATTTAAGGATCCTATCCACTTTATAACTATATGTGATTGATCGAATCCGAATAATTCCGCAGTTTTCTTGTAATATTTTTCATCCGTAATTCCTTCTACAAATATAGTTGTGGTATCAAAAACTGGTAAGTTTTCCAGTGAAAAAGCTTCATGTATCTCTTAGTCCACCCATAGAATTCCGGTTTTTCAGGAATCTGTACTGTTCCGTCATCTTTTTTCTGCAGAACAATTACTTTATCATTGTACCGGTCTGAATTATGAATGACAAAAGGAGAATGTGTCGCAACAATGATCTGTGATGTTTGCTTCGTTTCGTCCGAGAATAGTCGCTTGAAATACGAAAGTATCTTCATCTGCCAGCGGGGATGCAGGCTTATTTCAGGTTCATCAATTAGAACAAGAGCACCCTGAGAACTTTTCTGATCTTTTAAAAGGAAGCCCCCTCTGAATACGATCTGTTTTTCGCCCGAACTGAGCTCGGAAATAGACATTTCCTGTCCGTTTTCTTCAAAGATAATTTCATGCTGACTGTTAACAGGCCTAATCGTTTTATACCTTTTCTTAGGAAACATATAATTGAATGCACTGATAAAACGCCTCATCCGAACATCAATCTGATCATCTCCCGGAGCGACTCCTTTATGAACACGTACCCAATTATTAAGATCTAAAGCATCCTGTGATTGAACATCGACCAGCAACTGAGCGACTTCAGAAGCTAAATTTGTCGTCGATTTCTTGCTTTTAAACTCTTTGGAATCAAGATTCATTGATGTAACTGACGTAATCTGGTTTGGTGGAAAATTAATTTCCACATCCGAGAAAAGACATTTTAAAACAGTCCTCGTTTCGTCTGTTGAAAACAGTCTTCCAGGAATCCCGTGTATAGGACCGTCTGAATTTTCACATTCGATTTTAATCTGATCCCAGTTATTAATAATCGAATAATTAATATGAAGCGTCACAATGTTATTGTGTATCTGTTTCGTAAAATATTGTTTAAAATTACTACTGTTTTTCAGTACTTCATATTCCTGATCTGATAATTCTATTTCAAAATCTCTTCTTTCATCTCTTTTTTTCATTTTCAAGTTGCAAATTTGAAAAAGAGTATATCGCATTCAGTATGACAGACTTACCCACACCGTTCTCACCTGCAAGAATAATTGTATCTATTGTTTTTCCATTTCTATCCGTAAAATCGAGTGTTAAATTTGAGAGTATGGGATGATTTGTAAAAGTAATTTTACGTATTTTCATTTTTTCCTTCAAACTGCAGATAGTACTTCAGCGTCCGGTTGTCGCTGATTTCCGTATCGGGGATGAGCAGGTATATCCACGGTTTCTGTCCTGATTTTTCATTATGTTCAGAGGCATACCGACACCAGAGGACGGCGGCATCCTTTTTAGCAAGTACGACAGAATCAGTCAGTTCATTCTGCGCTTTGACTTCGGCCATCATGTATACATCGGGAAACTCTGCAATAAAGTCGGGAACATACTCAGAATCGGATAACAGATCAGCGTTGCTTTCAGCAGAGGCTGCAACAACATCCAGCGGCTGCCGGTAATGAATGCCGATCTGCCCTTTTACCGGCTTGAACCATTTACGACACCCGCTGCTGTCGCTTTCAAGGAAGGCTGCAAAACGGCGTTCCGGATCGGAATCGAACTTGCAGACAGAATAGAGACAGCGGTGAAAGTTTCCGAATACTATTGTTTTGATTTTTGAACGGTCGAACGATGCATCGAATATGTCGAGCGTGTTCTGATCTTCCGCTACCGTGTATGCGGTGTTGCGGATTTCCGTAAAACCGGCTGTTATTTTTGCATTATACCCCGTAGTAACCGTATTGTTCTGTTTCTGTATAACCATCTGAGTATGAATGACTGCGGCCAGTTCCCTGCGGTAATAGTGAACGACATTGTATACCTCTGTTTCGGACGGGAGATACGAATGCAGATGCGCAACAGCCTGTGCGGCCAGATCGTACAGAACATCGGCATGCTTATCATACGAAATGTCGTCAAAACTTACTAACTGTTCCACAATCAGGTTTTCAGGTTTTTGTTCTTCTCCGCTGTTTTCATCGGAAGCAGGCAGAACTTCCTGTTTATGGGACTGCAGATGCTGA
>JALNVF010000113.1 GCA_023231445.1 Treponema sp.
ATCTCCGTAATAAATCACATTAAGACCGCTGTTTTTAGTTTCTTTCTGCGCTATTATACGGATCTGATCAAGTACCTGCTGCCTGATGACTTCGTCCGATACTTTTTTCGCTTTCGGATCAGGATGGTTGTCTGCTGTAAGCGTAACCTGCATCTGTGCGGCATGACCGTCATCAGAAATAATAACCCGGTTATACATATCGTTCCACTCTGCAATATTCTGCTTTACCGAGTTTATCTGTTCTCGGGTAAGCCGGGGATACAGACCGTCTTCTCCTCGTTCCAGTCCTATAAGGTTTCCCGCTACGAGCGCATTGTCTTTTCCGTAAATGAAATCAATGTTTGTAAGTGAATCCACCCGTTCGACGTTTTTAATTTTTTCAATCTGTGTCGTGATTCTGTCTATTATCGCGATATTGTCGGGAGTTATGATAGACCCTTTGTCTGTTTCAAGGGATACTCCTATGACTACCGTGCTGCCGAATGTATCTTCCGTATCTATAAGCCGTTTATATGACGAGTGTTTCTGGGGAAAATACTGTCTGATAGAATTGTTCATTTTGACATCTTTGAGTTTGTATCCAAGTATGCCGGTAGTCCCGAGACACAGAACGATGATTACCCACGGATGTTTAAAAAGACGATGCATAAAGTAAAACCCTCCTGCCGTTAACATGTATAGCGGCTATGGTTTAAATATTTTTACAGTTCAAAAGTTTAATAACTTAAACGGATGAACTTATAAACGGAATATACTGCAAATGATGCTGAAGGTCAACATTTTTTTAAGTATTTTGCAGAAAATTCATTTTTTATTTGACAATATGAATATCTGCTTATATGATTAAACAAATAAACTGATATCTTAAGAATATGTAACAGGATTTTGACATGATAGAAGAAATGATACGTGATGAAATTAAGAAAATCAGGGAGAAATTCCTTATATGCGGTCCGTTTATGCTCACGCTCGGTGACGAGGTGAGGCAGCGCATTCTGCTTATACTAGCAGAAGCAGGAACCGACGGTATGGATGTTGCAGATATCACTGCAAAGACACATCTTTCCCGGCCTGCCATTTCTCATCATTTAAAGATACTGAAAGATACGGGTATGATTACAAGCCATAAAAAGGGGACTCAGGTATATTATTTTATTTATATTCAGAACGTACTGGATAAGCTCAAAGATCTGCTTATGTCTGTTCAGAATCTTGTATCGGGAATCGACATGGAATCTCTGAAGGAAAAAGCTCCCTGGATGATCGCCAATGAACATTGAATTTTATATTTCCGGTAACAGATAATACTGTTTTTTTAGTGACACTTTTGTCATAATATGCTACAATAAGCTATGAAATTCACGAGAAGAAGTGGAATATTGTTTCATCCGACATCACTCGCCGGAACTCCTGGTATTGGAACGCTCGGAAAGAGCGCTTATCAGTTTGCTGACTGGCTGCATGAAGCTCATCAGACTTTGTGGCAGATGCTTCCGCTTGGTCCGACGGGTTACGGCGATTCACCCTATGCGTCGTTTTCTACATTCGCCGGTAATCCGCTGCTTATTGATCTTGATATGCTTGTTGAAAAGGGCTGGGCATTAAAAGACGATATTGTACCGCCTGATTATATAAAAACATCAGGTAAAATTGATTTCGGCTCCGTCGTCTGGTGGAAACTTCCGCTGCTTTCCAAATGTGCCGCATATTTTCTGACACACTGTTCTGAAGCGGACCGTACTGCGTATGAAACCTTTAAGAATGATAACGCGGTGTGGCTTGACAGTTATGCGGATTTTACGAGTATAAAACAGTATTATGATGCCGAAGCACAGAAACAGGGAATAAGCGGTATAAAAGGCATGTGGAACGCGTTCTGGCCGCGGGAACTTGCTTCCTGTTCTCCTGCAGCTGTATCGGAATGGGATGGCAGCCATACACAAAATATAGAAGAAATAAAAGTAATCCAGTTTTTCTTTGATTATCAGTGGAGTTCATTAAAGAAATATGTTAATTCAGTCGGGATAGATATTATTGGGGATATTCCGATTTT
Organism: Treponema sp.; assembly: GCA_023231445.1. Lineage (GTDB taxonomy): Bacteria > Spirochaetota > Spirochaetia > Treponematales > Treponemataceae > Treponema_D. The sequence goes on from JALNVF010000113.1 coordinate 2,054, forward strand.
TGTTGCTCCCGATTCTGCTGACGTATGGGCTAATCAGAAATTTTTCCAGCTTAATGAATATGGCGTACCAGTAAAGGTCGCAGGCGTTCCGCCCGATTATTTTTCAGCGACGGGACAGTTGTGGGGGAATCCGCTTTACGACTGGAACGCAATGAAAGCTGATAATTATTCATGGTGGATTGCCCGTATCCGGCGGGTTTTACAGCTTGTCGACTGTCTCCGCATTGATCATTTTAGAGGTTTTGAGGCCTACTGGTCCATTCCGTATGGAGATTCGACTGCTGTAAATGGTGAATGGATAAAGGGCCCGGATATTGATTTATTCAATGTAATAAAGAAAGTGCTTGGAGATATACCCGTCATTGCAGAGGATCTTGGTCTTATTACTGACCAAGTCCGTTCACTTCGTGACGGATGCGGCTTTCCGGGAATGAAGGTACTTCAGTTTGCATTTGATCCCGACGAGGCCGGTAAGGAAGGTATGTCTAATGCGTTTCTTCCGCATGAATACAGCACTTCGCATTGTATAGTTTATACCGGTACCCATGATAACGATACTATGCAGGGGTGGCTTGAACGCGCATCAGACTGTGCGGTGCAGGTTGTTGCTGAATACGTTACCGGAAAAGAACTCAGAAAAGAAGATGCATGCAGTCTGGTAAAAAGCGGAGAACTTTGTGACCGTATGGTACAGACAGCAATTGCATCAACTGCCGACTACGCGGTTATTCCCATGCAGGATATTCTGCGGCTCGATAACAGCGCACGCATGAATGTTCCGTCGACGACAGGTACAAACTGGTCGTGGAGAATGGACGGGGAAGCGCTGACGAAAGAAAACGCCTCACGTCTTACTTTTCTAAGCAGCATGTACGGGCGTAATTTGAAATAAAAAAAAATATAATGAGTGACACCGTGGTGTCACTCATTTTTTTACTTCGTTATTTTTCTGATAGAACCTTCAATTTTTACGTCTCTTGTGTATCCGTCATCTTCGTAGAGATTATATGAGGATCCGTCTCCGAGAAAAGTAAATTCTGATGTGTCAAGTTTGTCACTGCTTAGAGCCGGTCTGCATAAAGGAATCAGATGGTCATGTTTTACAAAAAAAACAACAGCATTAAGCGGTACATTTATATAATGGTCGCCTTTTGCGATGTTCTGCTGGACGGCTTTTTCATTCTGCCATGTTACCTGAATCATATCTTCCGGAAGGTATACATACCGGCCTGTGGCATTCTGTTCATAGACTGGGGCAATAAGCAGGCTTTCACCGAGCAGAAGTTCGTCCTCTGTACGGCGTGCCCGTTCATCGGACGGGTAATCGAACGCAAGAGGACGGAAGTACATGGAATCGGTAAGTGCTGCTTTTACGAATTCGCTGTAGATAAACGGAATGAGCGAATACCGCAGGTTCATTACACTCCGGAAATCTTCTATATGTTCATATTGATAGCATTCCTGCCGCCGTGTATTCCATGCGGAATGGTTGCGCATAAGAGGCGTGAATATACCGAATTCAGTCCACCGGAGGACAAGATCGCGGGATGTATCTGCTCCGAACCCTCCTATATCCGCACCGGAGTACAGGAAACCGCACATGTTAAGCCCGCACATCATTTGTATTTCCTGCTTAAGGTGTATCCACCATGACGTATTGTCACCTGTCCAGATACCTCCGTACCGGTGGGCGCCGATGCATGAAGCACGTGAGTACAGAAGCATACGTTTATCCGGAGAAAGTTTTTGTAATCCTTCTGCGGCAGCTCGTGTCATATGTGCGCCGTACATGTTATGGACGTAGTCATGCCGCAGCATGCCCGTGCTTCCGTCTTTCATCGGTGTTTTATTGTAAAAGCGCTGGTAGTCGTCAAGCCTGTTAAAAGTACTTCCTGCTAATCCGGTAAAGTCAAAAAATGAAATAATATCAAGATTTTTACCTTCAAATGTCTTTATTTTTCCGAATGTTTCTGCAAGACTTTCATCTGAATAAAACATTGCCGGTTCATTCATGTCATTCCAGAAACCTTCAATTCCCAGTGATGTTAAATTTTCATATTTCGCACCGAACCAGTTCCGTACGCCGGGATCAAGAAAATCGGGAAAATGCGAACGTCCGGGCCATACACCGGCTGCATAAGCGGATCCGTCTTTTTTTGTGCAGAAATAATTATGAGCCATTCCTTCTTCATATACGTCGTATCCTTTTTTGATTTTAACCCCTGCATCAATAATAGGTACAAGATGTATACCGTCAGTTTTAAGTTCCTCGGCAAACTGTTTCATATGAGGAAATTTTGTTTCATCGACGGTGAAATCCTCGTAATCCTGCATATAGTCGATATCAAGACAGATTGAATCAAGCGGAATCCGTTCATTATGAAATTTCTGTACGACTTCACGGACGTCGTCTGCAGTACGGTACCCCCAGCGGCTCTGTTGGAAACCGAATGCCCATCGGGGAGGAATATAACTTCTTCCTATAAGGTCTCTGAACTGGCTTACGATATCGGTAAGCTCCGGCGTGTCCTCCCTGCGGGGTGTAATAACATAAAAATCAACACCCGTAGCACTTCCTGTCACACTAAGCAGGTCAGGCACCGTCCAGCCTGCATCAAACGTGATGCGTGACGGTGTATCGAAAAATACACCGAATGTTTCTTTCCCCGTTATGAGCATAAAATTATGGGCACCGTATAAAGACTCCGTTGATTCATTCTGATTGCTCTGGTCGGAACACCAGCTTACATATTTGAATCCCCTTTTGTTCATACCTCTCATATTTTCGCCAAGACCGTAGATTATATCATCCGGTCCCATCGTATAATCCCACTTAAAAGGATTTCCTGATGCTACTGTCCCGAATCCGGGAATTCCGCTGTCAACTTTTATAGTTTTTACGACTGCATTTGTTTCAACAATTGTTCCATAAGAAAATCGATATACCATATTCTCATTATAGTGTTGATTTTTTCACATTTCTAGTGATATAGTAGATAAAAGTACAATAAAAGTTACTTTTGGAGGCTGATAAAAATGATAAACTCCCGCAAGCAGGAATCTGTCCAGCGTGGAAACGCTTTCTTTCCCATTCAGTATTATATGATTGATACGTCGAATCCTCTGTATAATCTGCCGCTTCACTGGCACCTTGATTTTGAGCTTATTCATATAATCCAGGGAAATTATACAATGTTTATCGGAAACAGTGAACGTACACTTCATCAGGGAGACATATGTTTTATTACCGGCGGTATTCTTCACGGCGATGGTAAGGACGTTGAAAAATGCCTGTACGAATCAGTCGTATTTGATCCGGACATGCTTCGGTTGAAAAATTACAGTTCTGATGAATTTATCGGTAAAATGATTGACCGGCAGATTTATGCCGATACCGTTGTTTCCTCGGCTGTGGAAAACAGGGATTTTCTTTCCATCGCGCTGAAATTGTATAAGGTAATGAAGGATAAGCCGGAAGGATATGAGCTTTTTACGACTGGTTTTATATTTGAATTTCTGGGACTCGTAAAAGAAAAAAAATTTTATTTTGAAAAGCCTCCGGTTCCTTCAACCGGAAAAAAACTTCGTACTGATCAGCTTAAGGCTGTACTTAATCTGGTTCAGACAAGTTACAATAATTCACTGTCGCTTGAGCAGATGGCGGAGACAGCAGGGCTTTCCCCTAAATATTTCTGCAGGGTGTTTCGTGAAATGACGCATCACACTCCTGTTTAGTATCTGAATCTATACCGGGTTAATTGTGCCTGTGACAAACTGCGTAATACAGACGACCCGATAATCGACGTTGCCTACGGCTGCGGATTCTACGATTTCAGTTATTTCATAAAAATGTTTAAGCGGTATAAAGGAATGACTCCGTTCAAATATCGTAATTACGATGAAACGAAACGTAAAATCGATATAACAAAAGTTTTATAACTATGGTTAAAATATGATGAAAAGGGTATAAAATGATGAAAATGTTGACATGTTTTTTTTCCGTGCATATCATTAGTAACTGACGAATGAACAATCGTCAATTATGATATGTATTGGAGGAACTTATGAAAAAAATTATTGCAGTTGCATCTGCTCTGGCAGTGCTTTCTTGCGGTACAGTCTTTGCACAAAATGCAAAGAAAGACGATTCCGGTAAAGTCAAGCTGGAAATGTACTATTATAAGCAGGAAAATCAGGAAGGACTGAAAAACATTGTTAAGGCTTTTGAAGCCGAGAATCCTGATATTTCAATTGATATGCTGATTATTCCGAATGATGCGGATGCTGCAATGTCTGCACGGGCAGCACAGGGAGCGCTTCCGGCAATTATGCAGATGCAGTCATATTCCCGTGTAAAAGAATATGCTGAAAAAGGATATCTTGTAGATCTTTCAAAAGAACAGGCTCTTTCAAAAGTCGTTCCAAGTTCTCTTCCTGCGGTAACCTATAACGGAAAACAGTATGCTCTTCCGATGGATTTTGCAGGAATCGGCATTATTTATAATAAAGATATCTTCAAAAAATATCATATCAAGACACCTGCAACATACCGTGATCTTGAGAAAGCCTGCAAAACTCTCAAGTCGAACAATATTGTTCCGTTTGCAGCTCTTCTTAAAGAAAACTGGTCTGTCGGTCACTTTATCACAATGATCCATACAGCTCTCCTTCAGGAGAAGAACATCAGCCCTGACAAGTTTGTTGCTGATATGAACGCCGGTAAAACGTCATATGGTGTTGTAGATACTGCTAAACTGTTCAAAATTATGGATTTCTACCGTGCCAATATGAACGACAATGCAGCAGAAATGGGCGGCGGAGAACAGCAGCAGTCATTTGCTAAAGGTGAATCCGCTATGATGGTGAACGGACTGTGGGCATATGTTGATGCAAAAAAACTTAACCCGAAACTCAACGCCGGATTTATTCCGTTCCCTGTTTATAATGATGAAAAACTTAATAAACTTTATGCGGACGTTGACTCAACATTCGGTGTATCGTCTCAGTCTACAAAAGAGGAACAGGCTGCTTCAATCAAGTTTATTAACTGGCTTTCTACTCCTAAAGCTCAGAAACTCTGGGTTTCAGAATATAAGCTTACCAATTCGTTCAAAGGCGGAGATTTTACATCCCTTGGAGGTCCGTTCGACGATCTTATGAAATCAGTTGGTGCGAAAGGATCTCTCCCGTGGGCTTTCTCACAGTATCCTTCGGAAGTATTCGAGGATGCCTGCAAGAACGGCGCTCAGCAGTATATGATGAAAGCCCGTTCTGCATCCGACGTTATAAAGACAATCGATGCACAGTGGCAGGCTGCAGCTGCTAAGAAATAATTTTTGTAATTAAAAAGTGGTTTAATACCCCTTTTACGAATTGTATGAAGGGGTATTATATTCCCAAATAATAAGGATTAAAACATGGTAGAACCGAAGTCAAAAACGGCTTTCTATTTTACGATTTTCATTATTCCATGTGTGGTGTTGTATATTCTTTTTTTTATTGCACCGTTTATTAAGGGAATAAATATTTCTCTGACGAACTGGGACGGGTTAACCCCAAAGACACCGATTATAATGGAAAAAGCACAGTTCGAATCTCTCGTCCTGGAGAAACTTACAAAAAAATCAGACCGCGACTATGTACTGAAAATATACAGCCTTGATCCTGAAGACAATTCATATAAGCGGATTGCAGTAAAAGGCCTGGAGCGCCGGAAACTCGAGCGTATTTTCCGCAAGACAAAATATGAACCGGCACAGAATAAATTTGTCGGACTTGAAAATTATAAAAAGGTTTTTACGGGAAAAGTTGACCCGGATTTTTATCCCCGTATTTACTCACAGCAGAAATATACGGCGACTTCTGATCTGCCGTCGGCAATAACCAGAAAAGAGTTTGAAAAAGAGGTTCTCAAAAACTGCAGAACGGCAGAAGAACGTTCGATCATTAAAAATGCATATACTTTTGACAATGAGCAGAATGCATATGTGCTGAATCCTGAATACGACTCATTTGAGATAACAACGCCTTTGTATGATATTGCTGAATCGGAGCACAACAGTACATTCGATGAAAGCAGTCTGGACAGTTTTATAAGCGGCGTTGAAACTGCTTCGCTTGCCCGCAATAAAGATGCACTTGCGGAAGAAGTGGAATCCTTTATATCAGAAAATAAATTAAGCGGGGAATCCGCATCGACGGTAAAATCAACAGCCGGTTCTTTATATACTGCCGGAGAACTGCGCAACACACTGGAAAAAGTCTGGGTTGTAAAACGGATGAACATGGGGGTTACCGGTTTTACAATTTTCTTTGCGATATTTTCCGTTATAGGCATAAATCTTCTCGCATTTGCGCTTGCACTTGCTCTTGATACCGGTATACACGGTCAGAAAGTCCTGCGTTCTATATTCTTTTTACCGAATGTACTTTCAATGGTAATTGTAGCACTTATATGGTCTCTTCTGTTCGTACAGCTTTTACCTGCTGTTTCAGGAGTAAAAGAATGGATAAGCGATCCGCATAAGACTCCCTGGCTGCTTGTTCTTGTTTCCGTATGGCAGGGCTGCGGTTACTATATGATTGTCTACCTTGCAGGTTTGCAGAATATTCCGACAGAAATAGTTGAAGCGGCAAAAATTGACGGTGCCTCGGCCGTTCAGCGGTTTCACTATATTACCATGCCGATGATACTGCCTGCCGTAACAATATCGCTTTTCCTGAGCATTGCAAATGCACTCAAAAGTTTTGACTTAATATATGCAATGATCGGACCTACCGGATATGCGACTGGTACCGTACCGTTTGTTATGGATATTTATTTTGATGCATTTGCAAAAAAACAGGCCGGTATGGCAACGGCGAAAGCGATGGTGCTTTTTGTTGCGATATTTGTTCTTACGGGAATACAGCTTTTTACAATGAAACGTAAGGAGATAGAAGCATGATTACTGATGAAACTGCTGTTCCGTCGCTTAATAAAAAACCGTCGAATCCGCATCTTACTGTACTTATGGTTATATTACTGATTTTCGCGGTAGCCTTTATTTATCCGATGGTATTCGTTGTTATTAACTCGTTCCGTCCTAATGCAGATATAATCATGAATCCTGCAGGGCTTCCGGTGAAGGCATTCTTTGGGAACTATGTACAGGCATGGAAAGAACTTGAATTTCCGAAAGTATTTCTGAACACTGTTTTGATCACACTTTTCGGAACAATCGGCATATTAATTACCAGTTCAATGTGTGCATATGCGCTTGCACGTTCTGATACGAAAATTTCATGGATTCTTTACGGATTTTTTTCTTTCTCCCTTGTAATTCCTTTCCAGATTATTATGGTTCCGATAGGTGTTCTGGGGTCAGACCTGCATCTTATGAATATCCCGGGCATTATTCCGATGTACTGGGGACTTGGCTGTCCGACTGCTATTTTTATGATACACGGATTTATAAAAAGTGTTCCGAAGGAACTGGAAGAATCAGCTGCAATCGATGGAGCAGGTAAATTCTATATCTTTTTCCGCATTGTTCTGCCGCTTATCAAGACGATTCTTGCAACTATTGCAGTAATTGATGCACTCTGGCTGTGGAATGACTTTCTTCTTCCGCTGATTATTGTAAAACAGGGAACGATACAGCTTGCACAGATGAAGTTTAACGGACAGTTCATGAAAGAATACGGTCCTATGTGTGCTTCTCTTACAATTTCTTCGATCCCTATAATTGCATTTTATCTGTCGCTTCAGAAATATATCATAAAAGGTATCGCAGCTGGAGCTGTAAAGGGGTGATTTACCGGGGCTGTACGGAAATACTGGTTCTCATTTTCATGCGGCTTCTGTAAAAGAATAATGAACGCAGAATGTCTGCGGTATGTTGTATTTTTTACAGAATGTATTATAATTGAACAGATGAGTACACATATAAATGCGCCTGAAGGTGCAATTGCAGAAACAGTACTACTTCCCGGAGATCCGTTAAGGGCCAGATTTATTGCAGAAAATTTTCTCGATGATGCCGAGTGCTATAATGAAGTGCGCGGAATGTATGGTTTTACCGGAACGTATCACGGAAAGAGGGTTTCCGTACAGGGAACGGGGATGGGACAGCCATCACTTTCGATTTATGTTAATGAGTTATTTCAGTTTTATAACGTTCAGAAAGCTATACGGATAGGCACGTGCGGTTCAATTCAAAAATCTTTGAACGTTCGTGACACTGTGCTGGTAAATGCGGCCTGTTCCGATTCATCTCTCGTATTGCAGCGTTTCGGCAGTCTGCATTTTGCTCCGGCGGCAGATTTCGGACTTCTTGAATCAGCATATCAGAATGCAAAAAAACTCGGA
>JALNVF010000114.1 GCA_023231445.1 Treponema sp.
CCAGTACCAGCTGATTGAAGGCCACAAAAAAGCAAAACAGACAGCAAGAACAACAAGAAGAATTACAAAACGAGTACGCTTATTCATTTTGATTTCTCCAGATTATTTCTTTTCTTCAGATGTCTCTGCAGGAGCAGAAGTTGCATTATCTGAAGATTTCTTATCTTTTGCAGATTTTTCACTTACAGCAGATTCATTCTCTGCTCCGGAGATCGCAGAGCGGCTGAATTCCAATTTTACATTGTCATCAACTTTTACGATAACTGTTTTTTCCTTTAGAGAAGAAATAACCCCGTGAATACCACCGATCGTAACAATTTTATCGCCTTTTTTAAGAGCTGCAAGCATTTTCTCAGTTTCTTTCTGCTTCTTGTTCTGCGGGCGGATTAAAAAGAAATAAAAAATAACAATGAGCAGAACCATCAGCACCGCAGATGATAAAAAACCGCCTGTTGTAGACGCACTACCGGCAGACTGTAAGAATGGAACAAATGACATAGAAATATCCTTCCTGTTTTTCTATAAAATCTGACAAAAATATCAGTTTTACAAGAATATCATGCACAGAGTAGACAGTCAAGAGTAAAACCAACTTGCCCAACAGGATGGGCAAGTTGGTTTTACGTCTTTATAAACAGAAAATGCGCCAGCATTTTCTTCCTTCGACTCTTATCCAAAACCTGCCCAACAGGATGGGGACCGTTATCATTTTATAAGTTTTATCAGATCGTCATTAAGTTTCCGCATTGCCGCATTATTAGGATCAAGTGCAATCACCTGCTTCAGATAATACTGAGCCTTCAGGTAATCTTTCTGATTATAATACAACTGGTAGAGGCGGAACAAAGCATCTCCATTCCGAGGATTTGCAATAAGGCTTGAACGAAGATCTGCAAGTATCTGATCCTGACCGGAATCAAGAAAACTTCTTCTAAAATAGAAGAAACTTTTCATTTTAGGCGACGCATTTTGCAGTCTGGAATTTATGAGTGACAGAGCCTGCGATGCACGTCCTGTCCGCGTAAGTACCACAATATAGGATTGCAGTACGTCCTCATCATCAGGATTATCACGATAAATCGGCGAAATAAGATTCCATGCTTCATCAGATTTATCAATTTCAAGACAAATACGGATATGAGTAAATATAGTTTGATGCGAATTGTCTTTTGCAAGAAGCTTTTTACTCAGAGTATATGCTTTCTGCCATGCCCCCGATTCAACGGTTCCTTCAATCTGATACCGGAGTGCTTCTCTATTATCAGGATCAGACATCAGGACAGCCTCCGCAAGCTGTTCTGATGTTCTGCCACCGACAGGAGCATCTGTTACAGCCGCAAGTTGAGCGGCAAACAAAAGAACATCAACATCATCCGGATACTTTGCAAGAGCTGTCTCTATTGTAGACACGGCGGCAGATATATTCTTACTCCAGTCACGTTGAATACGTGCACGCAACAGCAGGTAATCGCGGGAAGTGCTGTTCTGACGAGCATATACGTCAAGAAGAGATGCTGCACGGATATAATCTCCCTTTTCTGTAAGAATACGCGCACGAAACAGAATATATTCAAGATCGTTCGGATCCTGCTGAAGCACACGGGCAACATATTCCTCTGCGGAAGAATAACTTTTCAAAGCAAAAGAAGTTTCTGCACACAGTTTAAGAATCCGTATGTCTGAAGGATACCGGGCAACAAGCATTCCGGCAATTGCAGACGACTCGTCCATCCGCCCAAGATTCTTAAGGCAGACAGCCCTGGCATATGATGTTTCAAGACACGAAGGGGAACCTTGAGAAGCTGATATAAAATGAGCAAGTGCATCAGTGTTCCTTCCTGTCTTCTGACAGAGTATTCCAAGAAGATACTGAGCAAGTACCGAATCCGGACGAATTCGAAGTCCCCTCTCCAGGGCTTGTTCCGCAGACTGCGCATAGCCGGAAACATTATCTGAGGAAATAACAACAATAGACGGAAGAACAAGTGTAAGAAAATCAATATTTCCGGTACTAAAATCATAAACACCTTTCCGGGCAGAATCAATAGCTCCCAGATAGGGCGTAACATCTGTTACTTCAGGCACATCCCAGTCAACTTTCTCGGATGGCCAGACCATCTCCATAACCGCAGCCATAACAGAAAGAAGAACTTTCTCTGTTTCAGTATAATCAAGCTCTGGTTTTCTGATTCGCGAAACAGCCGCACGTATTGACTCTGGAGAACCGTTCTCAACAGCAGCCATCGTTTCTTTATCTACTCCGGAAAAATACGTTCTACTGCCTTGTTTCGATTTATCAATTTCTATAGACGTCCCTCCAGCAGAGGATATTTCAGCATCTTGAGTAGAATATTCACCTGCTGCATGATTTACAGCAGTTTTTTTAGGTACCGAACTACATGAAAAAAGAAGGCTGACTATTCCAGGAAAGAGAATACCAATATACAGAGGAGACTTCGCAGATCTGCTCACCTGTTATCACCTTGTTCCGGAGGAAAAACAGTATCGTCATTTATTGCATCAGATTCATCTGCAATATGAAAACTGCTGTGTCTCTTCTGAAACAAAAAAAGAAATACCATGAATACGCCTGCAGTTATAAGAATAAACGGACCTGCAAACGCAACAAAACGACGGAACGAAATACTGATAACGTGAAAAGAAAAAAGCAGAAATAAACATCCAAGTACGACAAGCGTAAAAGCCGGAAATGTATACGCAAAAAGTACCCTTCGATGTTTGTAATAGCCTGAAGCAAAAAATGAAAAACCTGCAAGAATAACAGTGGCAGGCCACCATTCCTTTACGCCATGGGGAATTATTCTGCTTATGCAGAGACAAAAAAGGATACCGGAGGAAGTAAGAAGTAATCCGAGAAAAAGGTGAAAAGAATTGTTTGTGAAAGACATAGTAAAGTATAAAAAAACCGCACCGCAGACTATCAATAACACAGGCCAAAGTGCGAAAGACACGTCTTCTGATGTTTCAGAAAACATCACGAACATAAGAAAACCGACAATAATCAGCAGCATGCCTATTGCAAGAACAGCATTGTAAAATTTTGGACCGTGTTTTTCCATGGTTTATATAGAATACACCTTACATGAAGTCTTGCCAATAACAACCAGCTTGTGTTACAGTAAAAATTATGATGAAGAAATTTTTTTTCGCAGCCGTCTGTACTGCATCATTGATAACTTTGTATTCATGTTCGTCATCGTCAGCTAAAACCATAAATACGATAGATCAGACTCAGCGCCAGCTGAAAGCGCTGCTTGAAAAACAGAATCTTGATTCCGGCAGCCGGTATGCAATTGTAAATCAAATAGCAAACAATCAGCTTTCTGTAAAAGATTATCAAAATGCTATTCTTTTCCTTACAGACTGGGTCGAACGTCATCCAGATGACACATACGATTCATACTGGCTGTTAATGACCGCATATGCATATCTGTCAACAGGTGCAGAACCGTTTGCAGAATACTACTTCGACAGAATACTGCGCCAATACCCCGACTTACTCGTAAAAGGGCAGTCAATTCACTTTATATGCCTGAAAAATCTTATCAGAATAAGTAAAATACCCCGCAACCGCATCAAATATTTTAACGAGATGATAAACAGATTCCCGTCGAATGTAAGTATTACGGAATTATATCTGCGGCTTGCACTTGAATATGAAAAAGACAGCGACTGGAGTCCGGCTCTTAAATCGTTTTCTCTGTTTCTCGAACAACCGGATGCATCGACAATCCAGATAGCAGGAGAACCGAATGCATATAACGAAGCACGACAGCTTGTCGATTTTAATAATTCGTCAAAAGACTGGACATTCGAAAGTCTTCCGGCACTTGAAAATGCCGTAAAAAAAGCAATCAGCAGCTATAACTGGCGGGCGCTCGACAATTACCGTTCAAAGGTAAATTTCTTTTCCATGTCATGGAAACAGGACGAAATGGATGCGAATTCCCAGGAAGAATTCTCTATGCGCAACTATATGAGGGGACAGCGCATTTACTTCAGCAAAAATCTTGATGAAGGAACGACTCCGAATGAAGCATATCTTAAAACATGGGGCTGGAGTCAGTATGTCTCAACATGGTATTTATATTTCCGCAAAGTAAACTTTCCTGTCGATCCCGATATTCACGGAAACTGGGAATGGGCAGGCATCTATATGGGTGACAAGCTGTAATGGGTAACCGACGGCTGCAGAGCGCCGTGTTTCTTTTTTTTCTGTCCGCAGTATCTCTCCCGGCTGTGGAAAATTCGGCGGATATCTCTGTAAGTACAGATGATGTCACTGAAGAAACAGCGGATGTTACGGAAAATTCTGTTTTACCTCATGCAGTTCCGTACATACCGCTTGAAATATCAGGTTCGGACGACAAACTCGTTGACAAGTACCGGAAATACTATCTTACGCCGGGCGGCGTAAAATGGCTTCGCTCAGTACTCGAAGACGGAGAACAGTACCGGCTCTATGTCAGGAGACTGCTCAAAGACAGAAAGATGCCGGCAATGCTTGAATACCTTCCGGTTGTTGAATCCAGCTATAGGGCAAACGCAAAATCAAAAGCAGGCGCTCTCGGGTTGTGGCAGTTTATGCCGAACAGTACGAAACCTTTTTTAGTCTGTAACGATTTTGCAGATGAGCGGCTTGATCCGTGGAAATCTACTGATGCTGCACTCACAAAACTGCAGGAAAACTATAACTTTTTCCACGACTGGCCTATTGCAATCGCTGCCTATAACTGCGGGGCCGGAGCTATGGCACGCACCCTCAAAAAATATCCCGGAAAAGACTTCTGGTATCTTGCAGAACATAAACTGCTGCGCGATCAGTCAGTACAGTATGTGCCTAAACTGATCGCAATAGCCGATCTTGCACAAAACTGCGCTTACTATAACATAACACTTCCTGCTGCTGCGGATGAAACCGGAAAACCGTTAAATCCACGTGCAGGATATTTTGATTACGTAAGCGTCGAAGGTTCTATTTCGCTCGTAAGGCTTGCAGACGAACTACGGATGGACAAACAACTGCTTTTCGATCTCAACGCTGCCCTCACGCGCCGTGTAACGCCACCGGTCGGAACATGGAATATCCGCGTCCCGGAAGGGATGAAACAGTCGGCGGAAGACGCGCTCAGCACTATTATGCCGTATACATTCCGCGCCAGGTACTCGGTAAAAACAGGAGATTCGCTATGGGGCATAGCCAAAAAATACAACGTTACGGTAAAATCACTCTGTGAGGCGAATACTATATCGGAATCCGCAGTATTAAGAATCGGAAAAATTCTCTATATACCTGCAGAATAAACCGATAATAAAAAGCAGAATCATGATAAAACTATTTTTACGGATTTTTACCGCAGGTATAATTCTCACGCTGAGTACTTTGCCGGCAAATGCACAATCAAACGAACACAGAACGATGACATCATCGAGCAGAGTAAACTGGATTACACGACAGTTTATTTCGTCAGTTTCACTTGACTCAAAAAAGGCAGGTATCGAACTACCATCCGGAAGGAATACTGCCGCTGTCCGAATGCATATGAAACTGCCGCTGCTTATTAAAGATCCGCTGCTCTCTCTCTGTATCGATAACAGCAGACAACTTGGAGATTTCATACGCGACAACACGCTTACATTCGAACAGATTACGGATATTATTGAGTCAGGCAGCATGACTCCGGATGTATTTGCTGAAGACGGTTCGACGCTTTCGACCGTAAATACGGTAAATATGAATAAAATAGGCCGTCTTTTTATCAAACAGAAATATCCGTATACTCCGGAACCGCCTATAGATTCTATAGCATCACGTCCGTATACAGGAATTATCATAGATGCGCGCGGAAGTCTTCCTGTTCAGGGCGAATACATCACGAGTTCAGTCTCTCCGTGTTTTTTCCCAAAAATATGGAACGAGGATATGGATCAGGTTTATACCCGTGACATGATGGAAAACGATGAAGCAAAAAAACATGGAATTGTTTTATACGGGTATTATGATGATGAAACAAAATACGCTGAACGAACAGGTACCGATCCACTGTATATACGGGCATACAAAGTATACGGTCGGAACCGTACTGATCCGGTAATTCACACCGATGATTCACTCCGTATTCTCACTGTTCCGCAAAATGTTGCACTGCTGAAAAAAGGGAATGTCGTCATACTTCTGAATAAAGACGAACTTATCCATGACGTTGCTGTCCCACAGAAAGACGATACATATTACACCGCTTACTCGACGATCAAACAGTATTTTTATGAAAACAAAGTACCGGGAATTACCGTAGAAGACAGTACAGCCGGCATACAATTCTCTGTAGATCTGAAATTCAAACCTGATTCAGCACAACTTCTTCCATCCGAACAACCACGAATTAATGTAATTGCAGAAAAACTTAGTAAACTTATTAAAGACAACGAATTTACAATTCTTGTAGAAGGATACACAGCAGACATAGGAAGGCCTGCAGGACAAATGAACCTCTCCATCGAAAGAACACGGACGGTGATGAACGCGCTTATTTCAGCAGGGATTCCGAAAGATTTATTCACCTATAAAGGGTATGGAGGAGCTAATCCTATTGGATCAAATGAAACAGAGGAAGGCCGCAGACTCAACCGGCGCGTTGACATAACAGCCCGTCCAAAATCAACATATATTCAAAGAGACTGGTAATATGACGAAACCTCTTGTTTCCATTGTTATTCCTATATACAATGCAGAAAAATTCATGTGCCGTTGCCTTGATTCGTGTAGTGCACAGACATACGGAAATATTGAAATACTTATGGTAAATGACGGCAGCTGCGATGAATCAGAGAATGTCTGTAAAAAATATTCTCAAGCTGATAAACGCTTCATCACCCTTTCACAGGAAAATAAAGGCGTTTCGGAAGCGCGTAATAACGGTATAATGCATGCAAAAGGCAGATATATTACGTTTGCTGACAGCGACGACTGGCTTGATCCCGATGCAATATCGGAATATGTTGAACGAGTAACGGAAGATAAAACAGATTTCGTAATTGCCGGATTTGTCCGTGTCATAAACGACGTAACTATTCCTATGAGTGACATAAAAGAAGATCTGCTTATAACCCGGGAACATTTTGCAGAATGCATGGCTGATGCTCCTGCAGATTTTTATTATGGTGTTGTATGGAATAAACTATACCGTACACAGATCATTACAGAACATCATATTTTTTTTTCTCCCAGATTCAAATGGTGTGAAGATTTTCTGTTTAATCTTGAATATCTGCAGTACATTACCAATGAATACTGTATCTCAACTATAAAAAAACCGTTGTACTTTTATGTTAAACGACTCGGTTCTGCATGTGAATCGCCTTTATCATATACAAAAACATTTTCAATGAAATATGAACTGCTTGGTTACTACAGGAATCTCTATAAATCAATCAACCTTTATAACGACAACAAGCTTAAAATCAATACCTTTCTGTTTGCATATGCACATGACGGAGGGGCAGCGGAATACAACAAAATAGTTGCCCAAAAAAAGCGTGCAGAAAAAAAGGCAGTAAGTAAGTCACTTTTTACTGTTCCGAAGGTTTTAAGAAATGAACTTATAAAGACGCCAATAAAAAAGAAAAATACAGAACATATACCAACAAGAAAGAATAAACAGATAAGGAGTTTTAAACATGGCACCGGAACAACAAAGAAACGATAAGCTTGGAGAGCAGCTTGTAAAGGCCTTCAAAATGCGCCACTTTGATGCATATTACTGCTCGACTAAACAGGCAGCCGCTCAGCAGATTATTTCACTTATTCCAAGAAGCGATGTAGTAGCATGGGGTGGTTCAATGACGATGGAAGCAGTCGGTATAATTCAGCGTGTCAAAATGGAAGGCTGGAAAGTAATCGATCGTGATACTGCACTCAATAAAGAGGAAAAGTTTGAACTGATGAGACAGTCTCTTTTGTGCGATACCTATCTTACCGGAACAAATGCAATAACCGAAGACGGAGAACTTATAAACATAGACGGGAACGGCAACCGTACTGCCGCTATGATGTTTGGCCCAAAGAGCGTAATTATCGCATGCGGCATGAATAAAGTCGTAAAAGACATAACGGCCGCAGTCTCCCGCGCACGTAATTATGCAGCTCCTGTAAACGCACAGCGGTTCGACATCAAAACACCATGCAAACTTACCGGTTCATGTGCCGACTGCAAAAGCCCTGAAAGCATTTGCACTTACATCGTACGCACACGACTGTGCAGGCCTGAAGGAAGAATTAAAATAGTTCTTATCGGAGAAAGTCTGGGATTCTGATTACTTCCCCAGCATGTCTGCAAGCATGCAGACACCTTCAACAAGTGCATCGTGCTCTAAAGGTGCGATGCGCCCGTACAGGGTATCAGGCGTATCGCCGCTTATAACGGGTACTTTCTTCTGCACAAGAATTTTTCCAGTGTCACACCCTGCATCAACAAGATGTACGGTACACCCACTTTCCGTTTCATGCGCTGCAAGCACTGCTTCATGTACATGATGACCCCACATTCCGACACCGCCGAACTTCGGAAGCAACGCCGGATGAAGATTAACAATTCTGTTTGAATATTCAGTAATGATACTACCGGAAAGAACAGTAAGAAATCCTGCAAGAACTACTGCATCAATGTCATACTGCCGGCATAATTCGAGTACGGCATCTGAAACAGCTGTACGTTTTTCATTACGGGATGCTTTTTTTACTGCAACCGCCCCCATAACCGAATACGGACTTCTGATCTCAGCAGGAATTCCTGCCTTTTTTGCCCGCTCAAGCGCATATGAATCCTTCGTACTCGACAAAACAAGTGCTATATGATAGGGACAGTTTTTATTCAACTTCTCATAATCGATAAGCGCCTGAAGGTTCGTCCCCCCTCCTGAAACAAGTACTGCAATATTCATACTGAACACTAATCCTCGAACAAAGTCATATCTTTGTTGCCTTTCATCTCACCACTGATTATTTTTCCTGAATACGCAACACGTCCTATCTGATATGCCTTCATATCGGGAATTCCGGATTTACTGAATTTTGATGCATGCTTATTAAACAATTCAGTAACGGCATCTGCATCGGCTGCTTTTACCGCAAGGATAAAACCAATTCCCATATTAAAAGTACTATATACCGTATTTATATCGGCTCCGCGTTTTATTAATTCTCCGAATACAGGCGGAATGTCCCAGCTTGAACGTTTAATAATGGAGATGAGCTGTTTCTTTTCTTCCTTTGCTTTCGGATACATACGCGGAATATTTTCATAAAATCCGCCGCCGGTTATATGCACCATACCATGAACAGAACTTCTGTATTTTTTGAGCACATCCATAACAGGGCGTACATATATACGTGTCGGAGTCAGCAGGACGTCTCCTATTGTTTTACCCGTTTCCGTTCCATTTACGAGGAACGGTTCTTTAAAATCCGTCACCAGTTTCCGGACCAGAGAATATCCGTTTGAATGGACACCGGTTGAAGACAGCCCAATGAGCACATCTCCGGCCTTAATATTCTTCCCGGTTATCATATCATTCTTTTCACCGATACCGACGCCGAATCCTGCAAGATCATATTTACCGGCATCATAGAATCCCGGCATCTCGGCAGTTTCACCCCCCAGAAGGGCACAACCAGCGTCGAGGCAGCCTTCGGCAACACCTTTTACAAGTTCGCCCGCAATTTCCGAATCAAGTGACCCGCATGCGAGGTAGTCAAGGAAAAAATGAGTTTGAACACCGGAACAAAGGATATCGTTTACACTCATAGCCACGCAGTCTATACCAACCGTGTCGTATTTCTTCATTTTAAAAGCAATGTCAAGTTTTGTTCCAACACCGTCAGTACCGCTTACCATGACCGGATTTTTAATTCCCTTCGGCACGGCAAACATACCGTTAAAACTCCCCAGACCTGTAAGCAGCCCCGGAATGGCAGTACGCGCTGCCTGTACCTTATACTTATCGACCGCCTTATAGCCTTCATTAACGTCAACACCACTTTCCTTATAATCAACAACCTTTGACATACAAGTCTCCTTCAGTCACAATGTTTGCCGTTCAATTCTCCGGGAACGGCTACCGGATATTCGCCTGTAAAGCAGCCTTTACAGTAACCGTACTGTTCAGGATTACAGGAACGGAGCGCTTCAAGCATACCATCCGCACTCAGGAACGCAAGAGAATCAGCTCCGATTTCCTTGCAGATTTCTTCAACATCATGTGCCGACGAAATAAGTTCAGCACGGTTCGGTGTATCTATGCCGAAATAGCACGGAAATTTTACAGGCGGACTTGAAACGCGGAAATGAACTTCCTTTGCCCCTGCCCTTCTTAAAATCTGTATA
>JALNVF010000115.1 GCA_023231445.1 Treponema sp.
TCTTATTGTTGTACAGGTCGTCGTTATTACAAAAGGTGCAACCCGCGTTTCCGAAGTAGCAGCACGCTTTTCGCTTGATTCGATGAATTCAAAGATGTTCGACATTGAGTCCCAGTTGAACAGCGGAGCAATCACCGAGGATGAGGCAAAGGTGCAGAAGGCTGCTGTCCGGCGGGAAAGTGACTTTTATTCAACAATGGATGGTGCTTCAAAGTTTGTTTCAGGCAATGTCAAAGCAGGTGTTTTTATAACGGTCATAAATCTTGTCGGTGGATTTGTCGTGGGAATGGTACTTAATCATATGTCTGCAGCAGACTCCATCCTGTCGTACTCAAAACTTACAATCGGAGACGGTCTGATGTCGCAGATACCGTCTCTTATGATGTCTTTTGCAACCGGCCTTATAGTCACCGGTTCAAGTTCAGACGAACCGTTTGATAAACAGCTTAAACAGGAATTCACCGTTTCAGGTTATGTATATGAAATAGTAGGGGCAGCTCTTGCTCTTATGGGAATATCTTTTATACGCAATGGTGCGGGGGCTACAGTTCTGCTCGTTATTCTGGGATCGTTATTTTTTTATATCGGGTTTCGGATTACACGCTCGCAGAAGAATGAAAAGGAAAAGGCGGCAGCTGCGGCTGCAGCTGCAAAGGGAAAGAATCAGAAGGGAGGAGGTCCGGCCGATACAGAGTCCATAGCACCTCTCGATACGCTTTCACTGGAACTGGGATATGCGCTTATTCCTCTCGTGGATAAAGAAAAAGGGGCAGAACTTCTTGAACGTATTACAAGAATACGTCATGAGGCTGCACTTGACATGGGACTTATTGTTCCTCCAATACGTATCGTCGATAACATGACACTCGATCCCAATGAATACAGTTTCAAAATACGCGGGATTGAAGCAGGGAAAAGTAAAATCCGGTTGGGTTATTACATGTGCATGAATACAGGTAATGTCGTAGAGGAACTGCAGGGAGAAAAAACAAAGGATCCTGCATTTGGTATGCCTGCAATATGGCTTCCGGAGGAAAAACGTTCCGAAGCAGAACGAAACGGATATACAGTAGTTGATCCGCCTACTATAATCGCTACCCATCTTACTGAAATAATAAAATCTCACGCATCGGAGATACTTGGTCGTCAGGAAGTATCAACGATTATTAACCGCGTAAAAGAGACGAATCCTGTTGTTGTTGACGAAGTACTTAACGGCGATAAAAAATTTACGTATGGCGAGATAGAGAAGATTCTTCGTGCGCTGCTTCAGGAACGAGTTTCGATACGCAATATTGTTGTAATTCTGGAAACTCTTGCGAATTACAGCGCCATCACACATAATACGTGGGATCTTACCGAGAAAGTCCGGGAATCACTCGGTTTGCAGATATGCCGGCAGTATGTTGACGAAGATAACACGTTAAAAATAATGAGTTTGTCTCAGGATCTGTCACAGATGTTACTTGATCATACGGTACACATGCAGGACGGTTCTGAGCCTTACGCAGCACTGGATCCTGTCGATTCCCGAAAATGGGATACGGTGATGCATAATGCATATAATGGTATGCGCAGCAGAGGTTTTCTCCCAATCGTTATGAGTGCATCGATTGTACGACGTCTGGTTTGGAATTCGGCTGAACGTGAAATGCCCGATATAATCGTTATATCGGACAGGGAAATAGTTACCGCAGGCAAGGATATAAAAGTTGAAATACTCGGAGAAATAGCAGAAGACAAAGGGGTAAATATACAAAATGTATAATGGAGAGCAGGACGTACCAGTACAGAAAATATCAGCAGCAACTCTTTCTGAATGTAAAGAGAGACTGTTTAAAATGTTCGGACATGAATATACGATACGCGGGAAGCGTCAGATTCTCCACGGAGGATTTCTCGGTCTGGGGCAGAAGGAATGGGTAGAAGTTACTTATACAGTGAACAATAGCGGTGACTTTAGTTCTCCTGTCGCTTCAGTGCAGTTACAAAAGACTTCAGATGATGAAATCGCAGCATTCCGGAAGAATCGTGATGATTTTTTAAAGGCAGCAGCTGTTTCAAACCAGATGACAACATTGGATACGAAATTCAGCGAACTGCAGAATACTCTCACAAAACAGATTCAGAATATCTCTGTTACTTCGTCAGAAAAACATCCGACTGTAAAAAAAATCGAAGAACTTCTGGCGGATAACGAATTTACATACTCTTACATTTCAGATATTTCCGCCAGAATTAAATCATCATTTTCTCTTGAAGCTCTTGAGGATTTTAAAACTGTACAACGTAAAGTCGTTGACTGGATAGGCGAATCCATAACGATTACTCCTGAAAAAGTAATGCGGCCGCCTCATGTCGTCGTTATCGTCGGTCCGACAGGGGTTGGAAAGACCACAACAATTACAAAGTTTGCCGTAAAAATGGTAATGGATGCCAAAAAGGCACATCTGGGGTTGCCGGAACTTTGTATAGTAACAATAGACAGTATGCGTGTCGGCGCATATGAACAGATTTCTAAATATGGCGATATAATTGGTACTCAGGTGCAAAAGGCAGAGACTGTTGAAGATATGCGTAAAATTTATGATGAAAAAAAAGACAGTGCTGATGCAATTTTTATCGATACAAGCGGATACAGTCCCAATGATTCTGTTCATATAGGCGAGATGAAGTCACTGCTTCAAATAGATGGGTTAAATCCCGATGTATATTTGTCTGTTTCTGCATCGACCAAGGCTCGTGATTTGGAAAATATAATGGAAAATTATGAGCCGTTTCATTACAATTCCGTCATAGTAACGAAATGTGATGAATCTCACCAGTACGGAAATATCATCAGCGTCCTGCATGAAAAACACAAGGGGCTGTCATATATAACGGACGGACAATACGTAACAAGAAATCTCCGTCATGCCGATGTCATAAATTTTCTTATCAACCTGTCAGGATTTGATGTAGACCGTGTTCATATTGAAGATGTATTTGGAGAAAAATAACGATGGAAGAGCAAGCTGAAGAATTAAGAGAACTGATGAAAAACGACATACCGGAGAAAAGAACGTCTGCATCCGATAAGACCGGACATAAGACCCGGATTATTGCAATAACAAGCGGGAAAGGCGGCGTTGGAAAGACGAATGTCGCTGTTAATATGGCCATAGCATATGCCCAGATAGGTAAAAAAGTTATCCTCATTGATGGTGATCTTGGAATGGCAAATGTAAACGTACTTCTTAACGTTGTTCCCACATACAATCTTATGCATGTCATAAATAAAAAGAAGACGATGAAAGAAATAATTCTTGATACCGAATTCGGGATAAAATTTATTGCAGGAGCAAACGGCTTTTCAAAAATCGCGAATCTGTCGGTAGAAGAACTGGATGATTTTGCTAAACAATTCAGCTCTCTCGGTACAGCCGATATTATAATTATAGATACAGGAGCAGGCATAGCGAATAATGTGCTGCAGTTTGTTGCCGCCGCAGATGAAGTATATGTAGTAACAACTCCTGAGCCTACCGCTATTACCGATGCTTACGGAATAATTAAAATTATAACGACTGAAATTGTTGAACATCCGGTAAACCTTAAACTGCTTGTGAATCGTGTTCATTCAGCAGATGAAGGAAAGAGAATTTCAGAGCGGATTATAACGATTGTAGGACAGTTTCTTGGATACAAAGTTGAGTATATTGGTTTTGTTTATGATGATCCTGTCGTACAGGCATCAGTAATCAGGCAAAAACCTTTTATCGTTGTTAATCCTACATCAAAACCGGCAATGTGTATAAAACATATTATCGGACGCATTGAAAAAACCGGACCTTCAGAAAATGAAGGTGTATCAAGCTTCCTGAGAAAATTTTTAGGTAAAAAGAAGTAATCATTATATACTGTATTTTTATCTGTAAATGTAATATAATATAGGTATATTATCTGCATATAACGCTTTGAAGGGAGGTCCATATGAAAAATATCAGGTTTACCATTGGTTTTGCAGTATGCGGCTTTCTTTTGTCTTTCACGGCAGGATTATTTTCACACAGCGGATTCGGTCATAAGCTCCTTCTGGCTGTGATTTTCGGCGCAGTGTTCGGAGCATTAGCTCTTTTTATTCAGTTTCTTATGGAAGGTGTTCTTAGTGTCGACGGACAGACTGTATCGGCGGAAAGCGCTGTCGATACGGCTCCAAAAACCGGCGGTGTAGTAGATATAACCGTGCAGGATGAGGAACTCCCGATAGAAGAAAATTCGCCGCAGTTTTTTGTTGGAAATAATCATCAGATGCTCAATAAAAGTGATTATTCGGAAAACGGGAATACTATTTCCGGTTTCAGCAAACAGCCGGAGTCACCTGTCAATGATATAGATACTATTCATGAACTTGATCAGACTGATTCCGGAAAAGAAATTCCTGAAGTCGCAGACAGCTCTGTATCTGAAGAAGGTTTTGTCCCTGTATCTCTTCAGGAAAATGCTGAAAATCTGTCAGGCACCGAAGCCGTGAAGCCTGTTACAATAAAACCTGCAGCTGATTTTGATGATACAGAGGATGTTCAAAATCTTGAAAACGATACACTGGATGAACTCCCTGATTTGAAAGATTTGAAGACTTCAGGTTCCGATGATAATATAATAGAAGATTCTGATTTTTCAAAAGCAGGTACTACTAAACAAAATGATGAAAAAGCAGACGGAAAAGATGCTGCTGTTATGGCAAGAGCTATAAGTACAGTATTGGCAAAAGATAAAGAAAATTAATAAAGGTGAGTATATATGGCAGATCAGGTCAATGATGAAAAAGAAGAAGATAGCCTCTGGGCGGAATACCGAAAAACAAAATCACCTGTACTTCGAGATAAATTTATACGTCAGTATATGCCGCTTGTGAAATACGTCGCTGGTAAAATTTCTGTCGGAATGCCCAATAGTGTCGAATTTGATGATCTTGTAGGATTCGGCCAGTTCGGTCTGCTTGATGCAATAGAAAAATATGATCCGGAAAAAAATGTAAAATTCAAAACATATGCTGTAACACGAATACGAGGTGCCATTTTTGATGAACTTCGTCAGATAGACTGGGTTCCCCGTTCTGTGCGTCAAAAATCCCGGGAAATAGAAGATACTATCAACGGACTTGAGTCAAAACTCGGACGCACTGCAAGTGATACGGAAATAGCCGATGCGTTGGGAATGAGCGAAAACGATTACCATCGTGCTATTATGAAAGTGTCAGGAACGAGTGTTCTTTCACTAAACGACGTCTGGTACAATGGTGATGACTCAGGAAATATGTCCATTGGAGACAGTATAGAATCTCCTTCAAGCATGAATCCTGATGCTGTAGTCGAAAGGGAAGAAATAAAGAAAGTAATTGTACAGGCAATAAATGAACTGCCCGAAAAAGAAAAAATGGTAATCGTTCTGTATTATCATGAGGATCTGACTTTTAAAGAAATAGGACAGGTTCTTAACGTGAGTGAGTCACGAATTTCTCAACTCCATACGAAAGCGAATCTCCGGCTGCGTGCGAAATTGACGAATCTACGCAAGGGAATAATATAGAAATATGGTATCGCTGGAAAATATTCGTGAAGATATGAAGCTTTTTCTCGACCGTGATAATAAAATGCATAATGTTGATGTCAATGCAGATTCTGTTGACGAAGCATTAGCTGATGCATCAGTCCAGCTTGATACAAAAACGGCAAATCTTGAATATGAAGTTGTAGAAAAAGGGAGTGACGGTTTTCTTGGCATTGGGAAGAAACCGTGGAAACTGCGAATTTATCAGAATCCGACAACTTTGAATTTGTCCAAAAAATCGGTCAATGATGATCTGTTTGGCGACGAAAGTGAAATAGAAGAGCAGCATATAATCAACAGTGACGGTTTATATTATATACGTCATTTCGGATCCCAGATAATGATCAAAATACTGCTGCCTTCAGGGAACGGAAAACCTGTTGATGAAAGAGAAATACTGCAGCATCTGAAACGTCCTGATACAATTACAATAGAGGAAGATCTTGTTCAGAAATATATAAAACAGGGAACAGAAAAAGAATATCAGCCAGTAGGCGAATATAAACATGTTTCCGCGGGTGATGCTGTAATATCGATTGATATTTCAAAAGATGAAATGAAGGCTACTATTACAGCAACTGCTCCGGCAATGAGCGGAGCCGATGTTTCTGTTTCAATGATAGAACGTACGCTTAAGGCTCAGGGAGTTACCACAGGAATTGAAGACGATAAAATATCGGAATTTGTTGATAATCCTGTATATAATGTGCCTTATGAAATTGCCGCCGGCATTCCTCCTGTCGATGGACGGGATGCATATATAGCGTATGATTTTGAAACCGATCCGACAAAACTTCATGCAAAAGAATCTGCAAACGGACAGGTAGATTTTAAAGAACTCAATCTTATTCAGAACGTTATCAAGGGAGGCCGTCTGGCGCAGAAAATACCAGCAGAACGCGGAAAGGGCGGGAAAACGTTATTCGGCAGGTATCTTGAAGCAAAAAACGGAAAAGATATTCCCATACCGCTCGGACAGAACGTCAGACTTGACTCCGATGGTGTTACGGTAATTGCAGAAGAAGACGGACAGGTTATGCTCGTAGCAGGAAAGATTACCGTGGAGCCGCTCCTTCAGCTTGATGGTGTGAATATAAAAACAGGAAATATTAAATTTCTTGGCACCGTTATGGTAAAGGGAAATGTTGAAGACGGCTTCAACGTAGATGCTTCCGGTAATATCGAGGTAAGTGGAACAGTTGGCAGGTGCATAATAAATGCAGGGGGAGATATAATTGTTCAACAGGGAGTGTTCGGCAAAGATGAAGGATGTCTTATAAGCAAGAAATCACTATGGGCAAAGTTTATTCAGGCAGCAAAAGTTGAAGTTGAGGATTCTGTTATTGTTACAGACAGTATTATGAATTCTGAAATAACAGCCATGAAAAATATTATTCTTAATGGCAAAAAAGCTCAGATTACAGGTGGACATCTTTTTGCAACCGAAGAAATAGCAGCAAAGAATATAGGTTCTCCGGGTGGCGGTGCAGAGACCATTCTGGAGGTCGGTTTCGATCCGCGGGCTAAGCAGCGCCTTGATGAATTGCAGGACAAGCAGGGAAATCTTGTAAAAGAACTTGAAAATGTTGATCTTGATATTTCTACGCTGGAAAATCAGAAAAAAATACGTCGTATACTTCCTAAAGACAAGGAAGAAAATCTTAATAAACTTAAGGAACGTAGAGATCAGATCAGTACAGAATCTGGAGAAATGTCGACGGAAATAGAAAAACTTCAGAAGCATCTGCGCGAACTCAAAGTTGTAGGAAAAGTAAAAGCATCAGGGACTGTATATGCCGGTGTAAAAATATATGTGAGGGATGTTCTCGATGAGGTTCATAATGAAGTTACAAGTGTTACATTCTATTATGAGAACAGTTTTGTAAAGCGAGGTAAATATGAACCGCCTGCAGCAGAAATAAAGGCACCAGATGGCTATTCAACCAATTGACCTTCAGACAATGTATTCTCAGATGGCAAACGTAGCACAAACAGTTGCACGTGCCCAGGAAGGGCCGCAGCTTACTGAAGCTATGCAGCAGCAGAATGTTGTACAGAAAAATAAGGAACTTGCTGATAAAGTACATCGGGCTGCCGATGGTGATGAGAAGTCTCCTGTAATCAAAGATGAGGGGCAGAGCGGTACAACTGGTAATTCTGCCGGCAGAAAACGGCAGAAACAAAACAAAACAGAAACTGATGAAAAATCTGAAGATGACGGAATACGCGAATCCTATTTAGGACAGCATATAAATATTACGAGGTAGAATTGGCAGTATTTGTTGTTACTATCGGAATACTTACTATTGTTCTCTGGATTGTTCTTCTTGTTAAATTTAAGAAATTATTTTCTACGGATGATGTTATTGCCAAAACGCGGTCAGAAATGAACAATATGATACTCGATATCAACAGAAATGCAGAGCGGAATATAAATCTTATGGATGATCGAATTCAGAAGTTAAAGTTGATTATTGCTGAAGCTGACCGGCATATTGCACTTGCACGTGTGGAAGAGGAAAAACTGGCATCTGTTCAGGAACTCCGGACTGCGGTGAATAGAACCCCTGCAGCAGAAAAACGGGCAGCAGATATTTATAAACATACAGCAGGTATTACAAAGCCGCGTCCTGAATCTGCATATGAAGTTACTGATACAGGAATTCGGGCGGCAGGAGTGCAAAAAACACTTTTTGATGAAAGCACAAAAGATTCCGGCACTCAGACAAAAATGGTTGTAAGAGAAGATGGAACTGCCTATGCGGAAGTTCCTGTAATTGCACCGAAAGTTTATTTTTCAGAGACACCTGTGGAGCCTAAAAAGAATTTTAATAAACTAGTGACTGATTTTGCATCAACAGGACTCTCTGTTGAACAGATAGCAAAAAAGTTGTCCTGTTCTCTGTCTGAAGTTCAGATGGTGCTTGATATGAACAGTTAAGGAGAATGGATGGATGCAGGCTGTTTTCCTGAATCCATGTTAAGCTTTGTTTACTTTTATAGGAGCGTAGTATGAAAATTTCAAAACAGCGTTTTGGGGTGCTTTCTGACGGAACAAAAGTGACACTGTATACCATACAGAATAAGCGGATGTCTTTTTCTGTAACTGACTACGGATGTACGATTACAAGCGTCGTGTTAACTGATTCGTCGGGTGGATTCAGCGATGTCGTACTCGGATATTCGACCCTCGATGGATATATTACAGGGACGTGTTTTTTCGGAGCGTTTATCGGACGGTTTGCAAACAGAATAGGCAAAGCGTCTTTTTCGCTTGACGGAACAAAGTATAAACTCGATAAAAATGATGGACAAAACATGCTTCACGGCGGGTTTTCCGGGTGGGACAAAAAAGTGTGGCATGCAAAAACAGTTAATAATAAAACACAGGCAGGAGTAAAATTTACCCGTTTTTCTCATGATGGGGAGCAAGGCTTTCCCGGTAATATGAAAATAGAGGTGACATATCTGCTTGATGATATGAACAATATTACCTGCAGGTATACCGCCGTTACTGATAAAGCCTGTCCGGTAAACTTTACAAATCATTCCTATTTTAATCTTGCGGGAAGTGGAACAGTTGACGATCATATACTTAAGCTCAGCTGCGATTATACCCTTGATATAGACAGTAAACTGATTCCGACAGGAAAACTACTGGACGTAGAAAATACACCGTTTGACTTTAGAACCGATAAAAAAATTGGACATGATATTAAGGAAACGGGAAACGGGTATGATCATTGTTATGTTACGCACTCCTATGATCCTGATAATCCTCATTGCGGATCTCCCGTGTCTGATGAAAGAATTGTTCGTGTTGCAGAACTTACAGAACCTGTTTCCGGAAGATGCATGACAGTTGATTCAAATATGGAAGGCATTCAATTGTATACCGGCAACTGGATAGGCGGTATAGTTGGAAAAAACGGACAAGTGTATGAAAAACATGGAGCTGTCTGTCTTGAGACACAATGTTTCCCCGATTCACCAAATAAAAAAGATTTTCCATCCTGTATTCTTTTGCCGGGAGAAAAATATAAGGCCGTAACGGTATATGGATTTAAATTTTAATTAATGGTCAAAAAAAATAGACCTGTTTTCCTTGAAATTAAGCGTTTTAATCATTATGATTTAGGTAAGTACTACTTTATGAGGTTTTTGAGAGGTTTTTAATGGATGTCCAATTACAGGAACTGATCGACAGGATCAAAAAAGACGGTGTAGCGAGCGCAGAAAAATCTTCTGAGAAAATAATCGCGGATGCCGTGAAAAAGGCCGCAGAAATTGTTTCTGCAGCAGAAGAGAAAGCAGAAAGCATTATTAAAAATGCTAAAGCCGAAACAAAGCGTATGGAAAAGGCAAGTGAAGACGCGATTATGCAGGCGGGACGAAATATGATTCTGTCTTTCCGTGATTCTCTTGTTGAGGAACTCGATAAAATCGTGCAGTCAGAAACTGCAAAAGCGTATTCCAGTGATTTGCTGGTAAAAATTATACCGGAGACAGTTAAGGCATGGGCTAAGAATACAGATGCAGAAGATATTTCTGTTCTTCTTAACGAGAATGATCTGAAAGAACTTCAGTCTCAGTTTACAGCCGCACTCAAGAACGAGATTGCAAAAGGTCTTGAGATAAAACCGGATAAAACACTTGCGAACGGTTTCCGTATCGGCATAAAGAACGGAACTGCTTTCTATGATTACTCAGCAGAATCACTGGCA
>JALNVF010000116.1 GCA_023231445.1 Treponema sp.
CGGCCAGCAGTTTATCAAGATCATCTATGATAAGCTTGTTGCCATGCTCGGCGATAAGAAAACGGACCTGCACCTGAAAGGCCCCGACACACAGTCGGTAATTCTTATGCTCGGCCTTCAGGGCGCCGGTAAAACTACGGCAGCCCACAAACTTGCATACCGTCTTGCGAAAGAGGGGCGTAAACCGCTTCTTGCCGCGTGTGACCTTGTGCGGCCTGCTGCCGTTGAACAGCTGGTCCAGCTCGGTACTAAGATAAACATTCCTGTTTATAAAGAAGAAACTAAGAATGCGGTTCAGGTCGCACGGAACGCCGTAAACTATGCGGCAAAGAACGGATTCGACACTGTTATTATCGATACTGCAGGACGACTGCAGATTGACGACGTAATGATGGCGGAGCTTGTCGACATTAAGAAATCCGTAAAACCGGACGAGGTTGTGCTTGTCGCAGATGCCATGACGGGGCAGAACGCCGTTGATATTGCACAGACATTTGATGAAAAACTTGGTCTGACAGGCGTTATTCTGACGAAATTCGATTCAGACACCAGAGGCGGTGCGGCGATTTCACTTAAGTCGATGACGGGTAAACCGATTCTTTTTATTGGTACCGGTGAAAAAACGGAAGACCTTGAAGTATTCCATCCCGAACGTATTGCCAGCCGGATTCTTGGTATGGGTGATATTGTCTCACTCGTCGAAAAAGCGCAGGAAACGGTCGATCAGGAAGAGGCTCTCAAACTGCAGAAAAAGATGGCCCGTAACGAGTTCACGCTTGATGACATGCTTTCGCAGTTTCAGCAGGTAAAAAAGATGGGTAATATGCAGCAGCTTATGGAGATGATGCCGGGACTTGCACAGCAGATGCAGGGCAGGGACATTGATACAGGTAATATGAAAAAGCAGGAAGCTATTATCCAGTCAATGACGAAGAAAGAACGAGCGAATCATTTGATAATTGGTCCTGCGCGGCGTAAGCGTATTGCAAAGGGATCCGGTACTTCTGTCGCTGATGTGAACAAACTTCTGAAGCAGTTTGAGAAAACAAAGCTTGCAATGAAGAAGCTCAGCCGTAACCGGGGAATGCAGGCCCAGCTTATGAATCAGCTCGGCGGCGGTTCTCAGATGGATATGGAAGCTCTTTCGAAAAAATTCGGTGGAAAAATTCCCCGGTTTTAAAAAACTATGCCGTTAAATAAAACACTCAGCCGGGTTATTTTATTTAACGGTTATAACTGATGCAATTCGTCCGTCGTCCGTATATACCTTTTTCGGATTAGTTTTGTCGGTAAATGCATTCATTCCTGTATAATAATTATAATAATATGTTCCGGCAGGAAGCGGAAGATTTAACTCGTAAAACCCCGGTGCGGTTTCATTCATTTCATAAATCCATGGATCCCAGTTTGTAAATGTTCCTGTAAGATAAATTTTCTGTCCTGTTGTTCCCTTATATATAAAACGTACCGTATTCCTTTTTGTAACGAGCGTTTCGGCTGGTGTTGCAGAACTGAAAGTGAACCGTGAGAGCAGAATGCCTGTATTTTCATCATAGTATCTGTCGGGATTGAGCGGATCTGTTGTCCATAAACCGTCGACTATAAGCCTGTATGAGACTGACTGAATGTATTTAGGACGTTCGAGAATGTAGAACATAAGAGAGTCCGTTACTTTGCCGTCCGCATCTTTGTTTTTTCTGATATGAAACGGATGTATTGTTTTATATCCCTCAAAATCGAAAGCTATGCCGGTAAAACGCGAATCCGGCTGAGCGGTGAATACGACAGACGTGTCTGATTCGTAGGGAGCTCCTATACCGGGTATTTCGAGAACAGTATTATTATAGACGTAACGTTCGTCAGTATCGTTCGGATCGGGAACTGCCGGTGATCCTGCTGCGAAAACCGATGTGGAAATAAGCATCACACCGATAAAAGCGGATATACGTTTCATACTTCATTTATCGGTTTTTTTATAGTGAGGATTTACATAAATCTGCAGGCGCGTAATAAGAGTTCCCTTAAGTCGGATACAAAAGAGGCCGTTATTATATATAAGAAACTGATACTTGTAATTACCTCGATTTTAGGGGTAAAATAAATTCAGGTGGGTAAAAGTAATACGGTATGCCGGGGCTAAGTCAGCTTAAACAATTTAATTCAGATATTCTTGCTCTTGGAAGAGAAGCCGAACTTCGTGCGGCCCGTGGTGAAAAAACTATTGTTCCGCCTGTTCCTAAATCAGTGGAAAATACAGATGATTCCGAAGACTTTGTGCTTGGTATGCCGGAAACAGAAGAAGATAATCTTTCTTCAGGGGAACAATCCGTTTCGGACGATGACTTTTCCGACATTACCGGTGAAAAAAAACCTGCAGATGATTTTCTGTCTCCTGCAGGGACTGCTGATGTTCCTGATGTTTCTGCGCTGCTTAATCCCCTTGACCACGCTGGAAACGAAAACGAAAATGTCCCCGACCTGTCCCAGTTTATGGAACCGCCTCAGGAATCTGAGCCGGAACCGGAACCTCCTTCAATTGCTGATTTAGGACTTGATGATCTCTTGAACAGTACTGGTTTTGACAGCAGCAGTGAAAAAGAACCGTTAGAAAAAGCAGTACCGGAAGACGATGAGAAAATTGCTGATGCAGAACCATATGATTCCGGTAATTCAGAAACGAGTTTTTCTGTACCGGATGACTCTAATGCAGTGTCCCATGAACCTGAAGTTCCTGCAGAACAGGCGACGTTTGAAGAGCCTGTTGTTCCCTCTGCGGAAGATCTTACTGCGGAAACTTTAGAACCTGAAGAAGAAACGACTTTACCGAAAAACCGCTCTTTTGACGATGGTTTCGATTATGCCGGTGAGACTATAGACATGAACGCAGGCGTTCCCGGTGAAATCAGCGGGTCAGACACTGGTGTCTCTGCTTCTGTGCATGATGAACTTGAACCGGCACCGGCGGTTGAACCGGAAAAGACTGCAGAACCGGCAGCTGTAAATTTTTCACCTGAATCTAGTGCGGATCAACCGTCAGAGAAGACTGAACAGACCGGGACGGAACCTGATTTTACTGCAGATGATTTTAATCTCCCTGATTTTGATGAAGGTACAACAGAACCTGAAACTTCCGGTGACCTGAATCTTCCTGACATAGGAGCAGAGGAATTTAATCCTGATACATTCGATTTCAGTCTCGACGATACAGACAATAAACAGACCGTTTCCGGCGATACGCCCGGAAACGGGGACAGCGCACCATCGGAAAAGTTTGATACATCCGACATGGACGGCCTTGATTTCAGCATAAAAGAAACAGATGCAAATCTTACTGACGGTGAAAAAACAGATTTTGAACTTGGTAATGGAAATGAATTTCAAAATGAAAATTCTGATTTCGAGATTCCCGGGTTTTCTGATACTGATACCGCAAAACAAAACCGGGCCGGTAAAATCAAGCTGTCTGAACCGGACTTTACCGGAGCCGCAGAAGGCAGCAGACCTGAAAAGAATACACTGACCGACGGGCAGTATAAGCAGTTTCTTTCAAATCTTTCCGACTATCCTCTTAATGTGCGGGTAGCGGTTGAAAATCTTCTTGTAAAAAATGAATTTACGGATGAGGCTCAGTTTGAAGTTATCCAGAAGATACTGGACAGAGTTCCTGCCCGTCAGATTGCGGCACATCTTGAAAAGATGCTGGATATATCCATCCCTGTGCCAAGGGATTATGAACGCCGGACCGCAGCAGAATACGATGCATTCAAGACATCACTTCAATATCAACTGCGTAATAAAATTATACCGGGTGTTGTAGTCGGTATTGTTTTTTTGCTTCTCTCGTTCGGCTTGTTTGAGTTCGTTAAAAATCTAATTTATAAACCTTTGAAAGCAAACAGTCTGTATAAACAAGGATATACGCTGCTTCAGGCGGACGAGTATCCCTTGTCGGAAATGAAATTCGACGATGCTGCAAAATATCAGCTGCAGAAAAACTGGTTTTATAAATATGCGCGCGGATATCGCAGTCATAAACAGTATCAGCGTGCTGAAAAAATGTTCCGTAATATTCTGTACTGTTTTAACCATGATAAGAACGCCGGTATTGAATATGCGCAGATGGAATGTACTGATCTGGCCAATTATGAGAAGGCGGAAGAAGTAGCAAAACGAGAAGTACTTGATTATCACATAAACGATCCGGACGGCATACTGCTTCTTGGAGATGTGTATCTTGAATGGGGAACGGAAAAAGATCCTGCTAAACTCGAAGATGCGCGAAGACAGTATGCAACGCTTGTGCAGCTTTACGGTCAGACTGATTTATACATGTCCCGTATGATGCGCTATTTCATCAGAACTGATAATCTGCGTGAAGTTCTTGAACTTAAAGAGCATTTTTACCCGAGAAAAAAATCACTTGGAGCTGCTGACTGGACCGAATTGAGCGGTTATATGCTTGACAAATTATACGGTCAGCTTGCTCCGTCTGATGAATATTTACGTGCACATATTGAAGATGTTAAGGACATGCTTGTTCGCGCAGTTGAATCTGATCCAGCAAATCCTGTGGCTTTATATAATTTATCCCGTTATTTCGTCCATATGAACAATACCGACACTGCGGTACAGATGCTCGGACGTACACTTGATGCTTTTAAAGAATTTAAGGTGCGGCGGCGCAGTGATACATACAAAGAAATAGACTCCTATCGTCTGCTCGGTGAAGAGTATACAAAACAGAAGGAATATCTTAAAGCTCAGGAGAGTTATACCGGCGGTATAACAGTTTTTGCCGGCGAGCAGAACAACAGTGGATTTGAGGGGAACTCGCAGACGGGCAGGCTGTTTGCTGATGCCGGCGATATTGATTACTTTATACATGGAAATCTTGACAGTGCATATGATGAATATACGACTGCGGTGAACACAAAATACGATACGTCGTCACTTCATTATCGTA
This sequence comes from Treponema sp., assembly GCA_023231445.1. GTDB lineage: Bacteria > Spirochaetota > Spirochaetia > Treponematales > Treponemataceae > Treponema_D. The sequence goes on from JALNVF010000116.1 coordinate 4,964, forward strand.
TAGGATATATTGATTACGTCAGGCAGAACTATGACAGGGCTGTCGGTTCTTTCATCAAGGCTGGTGAAAATGAACCGGAAGACAATCATCTGCTTCTGGCAATGGGAGATACACTTTCGCTTCGTGGCGATGATTATGCAGCCCAGGGATATTATGAACGTTTGATACATAATCTTGACATAGAAAAGGAACAAAAGGGAATACTTTTTCCCCAGGTTCGTCCTGACCAGGCAGAGATTGTTGATTTATATATGAAAGCTTCAAATAATCTCGGCGTTACCCTGTATCGTCTTGCCCGTCGTTCCGGTAGTAGTCAGTTCAAGGCAGATGCGATGGTTCAGCTTTCTACATCAATGCGCGCATGGGATGCTTTGACCCGTAATCAGGTGACAATGATCCGTCTCAGCGGAAGTAATCTTGCCGAACAGAATATGAAATATATGAGTCATCCGGTACCGGATTATGAGCCGGCAATATACACGGATATACCGCGTATTATGAGCGGAGAAGAGGAACTTTCTCAATGATATCTGATCAGACAAGCAGGGGAATAGTCAGAAAACAGTATCTGAACAGCATTCTGAAGGAACTTTTTCGTAAATCAATCCACATATGCAGCGCATTTGTTCCGACGCTGCTTGTTTTTGCGTATTTTCCTGTCCTGTCTTTACTTTTTGCGGCACTTATTTTATATGTTATTTCTGAGCTGCTGCGTATGCATGGTGTTGAAATTCCTGTAATTGCGCGTATTACAGAAATTGCAGCCCGTAAACGCGATGAGAATAAATTTGTACTTGGCCCGGTTACTCTGGTACTCGGCATTATGGCAGCGGCAGTGTTATGGCCACCAGCAGCCGCCCGGATCGGTATTTACGCGCTTGCATTCGGTGACGGGCTTGCAAGCCTGGGCGGAAAATTATTCGGACGTATACACATTCCGTTGACGCACGGCAAGACTGCTGCAGGCAGCATAACATGTTTTACTGCAGTATTCTGTTCTGCTTTTGCTGTATGCAGTAATTCATGCACTTCACTGATTCTCGCCTGTACGGCGATGCTTGTTGAGGTTTTACCGCTCGGCGATTTTGATAATATTATTATTCCGGTACTTATCGGAGGTCTTGCCCTGTTTTTACTTCCATAAATACTGCCGGTGCAGATCTCCCAGATAGACAGCAGTGCCAGCAAAAAGGAGCAGACAGCCGGCTGCCGCTGCCGGATATGAAGTAGTGTAGCAGCATATTTCGTAGCCTGCTGCAAGAGCCAGAAAACCATACGGTGCTTTTTCTTTATTTCCAAGCATAAATGAATTAATGAAAAGTGAAACAGCTGTTGTTGTAAGGACAAGTATCCGCAAGATTAAGAATGCCCTGCCTTCACCCCACCGGATACAGCAGTTAGGAAGAACAACTGCTGTATCCAGCGGAATAAGAAGTGCAGTCATGATTGAAACAACAAAAAGGATGAGAATGTTCCGTTCAACGTACTGCCGTTGTTCAATGCCGCTGAAAACTCCGTCGAATAAAAGGGCAAGAGGAGCGAGTGTACGGCCGAAAATAACGAGACGTCCGGAAAAAATAAGAAATGTGGAAAGTGAATGCCATAGATTGAACAGAGGAATATAAAGTCTGACAGATTCGGTGAGACAACCGCAGAGAAACAGTGCAAAAAAGATGATTTCCGTAGACTGTGTTTTTTCAAATTGCACATATATATAGTAGATCCAGACGGAAACATATATGAGAAAGATAAAAAGTGAAAAAATAACGGCGCTGAAACGGTATCCTTTTATGAAAAAAAACGGCATTTTCTGATCGAAAAACGTATCCGGTGGAATAAATGTACCTTTATATAAGTTGTAAAAGAGAAGTGTTGCGTCTGTAAGAAGAAAACAAAGAGAAGTAACAAGCAGAATCAAAAGGAATATGTTTCTGGATTTGATTGTCATGTTGAAATGATACCTGTAACATAAATAATAGTAAAGGGTTGCATTTTAAATTCCGAAAATCTACTATAGTGGAGGAACTATGAAGAAGCTTATTATTACCGGTTTTTTACTTGCCGCCTGTCTTTTTTCTGTTTCTGCGGGAGATGCAGCTGTTTTTGTTGATACTGGATTTTCTTCAGACGGAACGGTATATGTGTTCGGTGAATACGGAAAGACTGATAAAACATTTCAGGGCTGGGCTGAAATTTATACGGTAAATATCGAAAAAAATGATTTTGTTTCAGGTGGAACATTCAGGACAAAACCCTCTGCGGTAACTGCCGGAAAATCCGGACGGGAAGTTTACGATGCGCTTGCAGGGAAAAGCTTCTTTACGGTAAATAAATACAAGTGTAAAAAAGCAGCCCCTGATCAGGTACTCTATATCTGCGGAGACGACAGCAAAGCAGGCACGGACGAAATTGTCTTCAAAGATTTCTCCGGCGCTTTAGGAAAATCAGCTTCATATCACATTCAGCTCGTTCCGACTATTGAAGGCAGCGGTATACAGGCAAAGTCGTCCTTTTACATTATGCTTGAAAAACAGGATGAAAACGGAAAGGTGATCAGCCGGCAGAAGGTCGGTTCTCCGTCTGTTGTCCGGAAAGGTGTCACCGGGTACAAAATTGAACGTATTTACTGTGATGAATCCGGTTCCGGACTTGTTTTTGTTATTGAGAAGACAATAGAAGATTCGACAGGCGTCCTTATACGCTACATGGTTGAGACTGCAAAAGTCGTGAAATAATTTATCTGGCAGGGTGCTTGCGGTGTCTGCAGTTCTGATTATTTTCAGAGCGTTCTATTTCTTCCTCAATCATTTCTTCAGGAGTATCTACGTCAGATTCCTTTAATCCGAACTGTTCCCTGTCGTGATGGTCGCTGTGTCCGGCCGGTTCTACGTGAACCATTATGTCATAAACATCGGGAATTGTCTGCCGGACTGCTTTTTCGACCCGGTTTGCAATTTCGTGTGCATTGTGGACGGTCAAGCCTGCATCGACTTCTATGTCCAGATCTATATCCCAGTGTGATGCAATTTTTCTGATACGTGCCCTGTGCGGATTGGACACTCCTTTTACTGACATAACTGCATCAAACATAATTTTATAGACACCTTCATCGGGATTGCCGTCCATAAGTTCCATATTCATTTCCGCAAAAATTTTCACTGCGTTCTTGACGACCCAGCTGCCAACGAGAAGAGCAGTGACAGGATCAAGCAGCGGGCATTTAAAAATACGGGCTGCTCCGATTCCGGTAAGTACTCCTGCAGACATGATAATATCGCCCTTCATGTTCTGTGCGTTTGCTTTGATCATAGTACTGCCGCTTTTTGTACCAAGTACTTGCTGGCTTACCGTAAGCAGCGCTTTTCCGCAGATAGAAATAAGAGCTGCAAGAATTGCATAAAAACTTACTTCGCTTTTATATGTGTGATCAATGATTTCATGTATGGAAGATACTGCAAGCTGCGAACCTGCAAAAAATATAATAAAGGAAAGAACCATTGTTGTGGTTGTTTCTGCTCTTCCGTGTCCCCACGGATGCTCTTTATCTCCCGGCCGTGAGATTATTCTGCTTACGATAATAGTCATAAGTGCAATAGCCACGTCGGTCATAGTGTCGATAGCATCACCGGTGACAGCAAGGCTTCCCGAAAGTTTACCCAGAAAAAATTTTATGAGTGCAAGTACGAGGTTTCCTGCCAGAGCAATAAAGCCTGCCAGACGTATGAGATATACACGTTTTTCTTCTGTTGTTGTTTTATCTGTTTTCAACATAAAATTAATCCTAGCAGATTTAATGGGTGTTTTCAAGTGAAGCAGGAGGGGGGATTAGTGCCGTAAAAAACAATGACTGATAATGTTGGTCAATAAATATGAACGTATATTGACTCATTTGATAAAGTGACTATAATTAGTATGCATACGATTAAGTAACTGCTTAATCGTTATATAATACAAAATCCAATTAGTTGAGGTGTTTTATGAAGATTCCGTATGCAATACAGAAACTTGGTGTAAATCAGGTAATTAATTACATTGAAAAGGATCCTGAAGAAAACCTTCCGAAGCTTCTCCGCTGGGTTGATAAGGTCACAAAGCCGGGCACATTTGTCGCACAGCGTAAAATGTTTCACTATGCTTTTGACAACAAGGACAACAACTGGCATCACCTGCTTATGAACGTTATAAATACTGTTGATCCTGAAATTTTAAAAAAAATGCTTGTTACATTCTTTCTTAATGCATCCATTCTGGGGGAAGCAAGAAAAAAGGAATATCGTGAGAAATACGGATGCGGTATTCCTTGGGCAGTTGTTATAGATATTACTTCCGCCTGTAACCTTAAATGTACCGGATGCTGGGCTGCCGAATACGGAAACAAAATGAATATGAGTTATGAAACACTCTGCGATATTATTGAACAGGGCCGTTCGTTCGGTATGTATATGTACATTTTTACAGGCGGTGAGCCTCTGGTACGAAAAGACGACGTAATCCGTCTGTGCGAGAAATATGACGACTGTGAATTTCTTGCATTTACGAACGGTACGCTCATAGACGAAAAATTTGCCGGCGATATGCTCCGCGTAAAAAATTTCATTCCTGCCATCAGCGTAGAAGGATCAGAGGAATCGACTGATGAACGCCGTGGGAAAGGAACGTATCAGCGTGTTATGAAAGCAATGAAAATATTAAGCAGCCATAAACTTCCGTTCGGTATTTCCTGCTGTTATACAAGCCGTAATGTGGATTCTATTGCGACGAAAGAATTCTTTCAGAATATGGTCGATATGGGCGCTAAGTTTGCATGGTTCTTTACCTATATGCCGATCGGAAAGGCTGCTGTTCCTGAACTGATGTGTACGGCAGAACAGCGCAGAAAGATGTATTACCTTGTCCGTCAGATGCGCCGTGAAGTTCCGTTGTTTACGATGGATTTCTGGAACGACGGAGCGGCCGTTAACGGCTGCATCGCCGGCGGACGCTATTATTTTCACATCAATGGAAACGGCGATATTGAACCGTGTGTGTTTGCTCATTATTCGAACTGCAATTTAAAAGACACAAAGCTTATAGATGCTTTCCGCAGTCCGATTTTTATGCAGTATCATACTCGTCAGCCGTTCAGCAGCAATCTTCTTCGTCCCTGCCCCGTGCTTGATAATGCTGATGTCCTTGCCGATATGGTGCAGAAGGCTGGTGCCCACAGTACTGATATTGCAGATCCGGAACCAGCGGAAGAATACTGCAGAAAGTGCAGCGACAAGGCTGCC
>JALNVF010000117.1 GCA_023231445.1 Treponema sp.
ATTCCTGGGTCAGATGAGTTTCGTGGGTCCAAGACCCGTAACTGACGGTGAACTTGCAAAATACGGCGACAGCGCTGATTATATTCTTTCGGTAACTCCGGGGCTTTCGGGAATGTGGCAGACGTCAGGCCGGTCCGATACGGAATACGAAGAGCGCATAACACTTGATACATATTATATTCAGAACTGGTCAATCTGGCTTGACATCTGGATAATTATAAAAACTATCTGGGTAGTATTAAAAGGTAAAGGTGCATATTAATCATGATAAAAAAAATCCTCATCGCTATATACGTATTTCTGTTTACTGCAGCATTGTTTTTTCCTTCTTCATACCGGATCAACAGCGTTTCTTATAATATAAGCGGCATGACAAGGAGTTCAGTTATTGAACGAAACGTTGAAGTTGACAGAACCACCATTTTTCCGGATGAGGATGCACTGGCTGTATATCTGAATGACTACCGGCAGCAGCTTGAAAATACCCGGTTTTTTGAAGAAATCAAAATCGACTATACGACGACGGTTCCCGATCCTGAAGATTTCTGTCTTGTAAATCTTACGGTAAATCTGAAAGATTCGTTTCATTTTGTCGGAGTTCCATACCTGAAATATGACTCAAACTCAGGTTTACTTATGAAGCTGAAATTAAAGGATACTAATTTTCTCGGCAGCATGAACAGTATGTCGAGTGATGTCAATTTTGGTTTCAAACAGGATTCTGAAAACGAACCTATAAGGCCTATTGCTGGATTTAATTTTTCTTTTGACTATCCGTTCTTTCTCAATAAACTTGATGCAACATGGTCGAACAACTATGGAATTACATACACATTCGGTGATACATCTCCTGAATGGAAGGCATCTACAGGGTTATCTGTCTCGGTTCCGATAAGCAGAAGTTGTTCTATCGATCTCTCCGTCGATCAGGGATCTATCCGGAACTTTGATTATTCAAAGTACGGCGACGACACATACTTTACAGAGGATTCAAAGCTATCCGTACCGGTTGTTCTTCAACGTATTGAAAATTGGGGAAATGTTTATTACACACCCTATGTCAGTGCAAACTATAAATGGGATTTTGACGGTATGTCGCCGGACGATTCGGATCTTTACGGTCCACGCGCGGCAATCGGACAATCTATTTCGACATCGCGTATAAACTGGGAAAATAATTTCAGAAACGGTGTTTCAGCTTCTACTACTCAGTCTTTCACGTATAATTTTGCGAATGAAACGCTTGCTCCGAAATTTGCCGTTGAATTAAAAATTTATAAAGGATGGGAATATACCGGTTTCTGTACCGATATGTATTTCTTTACAAGTGTAAACGACACGGAAAAAATCGGAGGACGAATGAGAGGTATCAGGGATGACCAATATTTTAATTCTTCATATACGAACAACAGTAAAACATATGGAGACACGTATGCCTGTTCCACTCCAAGTGCACTGGTTGTTAATCTTGATCTTCCGATTCATCTTTTTTCCACGAATTTTACAAAACCGAAACTGCTTTCCAAACTTAATTTTGAAGCACAGGTTTCCCCTTTTATAGATTTTGCTTTGTATAACAATATTGCTACAGGAACCAATTTTGATTATAAAGACGGATTCTATACTGCAGGGCTTGAGGGAATCGTATATCCTGCAAACTGGCGGAGTATTCAGGTCAGAGGCAGTCTTGGTGTGGATGTGGGACGTCTTTTACTAAAAAAATGGATAAATACTGACTGGAGGGATAATGTATCACTCTATGAAATATCGGTAGGAGTCGGACTGCATTACTGAGTAATTTTTCCAAGCTCCTTTTCAGCCTTATTTTTGCAGTATTCATCGGGAAGATAACCGGCTAAAGCCGTATATAATTTTTTTGAAAAGTCTGTATTTCCGTCTTCATATACATAGGCTGCAAAATCAATGAAGCCTTCCCATATTTTGTTTTTGTCAGCCCAATCAAGTATGTCCTGATATTTTGAAATTTCTTCAAATAGAGAATGCAACTGTGTATATTCGTATTCCGGATCACGCTGTTTTACCGTCATATACATCTTCGTAAAACAGGTAAGTACACCGAGAGCACATGCTTTCAGTGCTTTATCCTTATCCACCGGACTATAATAATCCGCCAATTTGAAATACGCCGTTATAGAACGAAAATTACGGGAACGAAATAATTTAAAAAAATTTTCCATAGAATCAGCCTGCTTATTTCTGATTGTAAGCAGCATTGCGTCGTTTAAATCAGTATTTTTGAAGTCATCATCATCACTTAAAATCAGAAGCAGGTCTGTTTCGTAACTTTCATTATCCTTTTCAATACAAGCTATATCAGCAAGGCTGTAAAGGATGTCATACTGCTCATCGTGTATATCAAGCAGCGCGGCATTATGCCATGCTGCAAGAAGATATTCCTTTGCCAGACTATATTCACCTTCGTATTTATACACATTGCCGATAATCCAGTCTGCTTCCGGAAAATCCTTTCGTTCACTGATATAGGTAATAAGACGGGAAGGAGAATCGTTGAAATACGATACGGACATTTTCATTTCATATCTCCGTATTATTTCAAGAGAATCATATTCCTGTCTTTGTTCCAGAATGGGTATTATTGCTGAAAGTTCATCAGCAGCCTTCTTTACTTCAAATGATTTAAAAGAATTCTGCAGTGTATATAATTCCCATATAATCTGATCTTTCCGTTCAATTTTTGCTTCGCCGGCTAAACGTAATGCTTCTCCGTAGTTTCCTGACCGGTATTCGTCACGAGCATCGCGCAAAAGTCGTATATCATTGTTTAAAGACAGTGGTTTCTTCGGTTTTTCGTCAGCAAAAACAAAAAAAAACGTACATAATGAAATTATAAAAATAAGAATATTTGCTTTTATATTTTTAGTTTTCAAAGGGTATGTAATTCCTCTCTGAATACTTTATCGGCATCTTTTTCATCGATTGTTCGAACTATTTTTCCTTTCTTGAAAATAATTGCTTTTCCGCCTGTACCTGCAATACCTATATCCGCATGTTTACCTTCGCCGGGGCCGTTTACAACACATCCCATAACAGCAACAGTAATATTTTTATCCAGTGATAGCAGTTCATTTTGCCAGCGGGTTACAAACGCATGAACGTCAAATCCCTGGCGTCCGCATCGTGGACATGATATAATACGCACACCACCGTTTCTTTTTCCACATTCATACAATATTTCCCGGCCCGCAATTACTTCATTCTCCGGTGCTGATGAAAGACTTACTCGGATTGTAGCACCAATTCCTTCGCTAAGCAGTGTACTGAATGCAAGCGTACTTTTTACAATTCCGGTAATAAGCGGACCAGCCTCTGTAACACCAATATGCAGCGGAATTTCATATTTTTTCGCGAATGTTTCATTAGCATCGATTGTTTCCCGTACGGAAGACGCTTTCATACTTACGATTACCTGATTAAACGCAAGTTCATCAAATACAGCCGCTTCCCGTGCTGCTGTTTCCGCCAGAGCTTCAGCTCTTCCGATTTTTTCATTTTCTACCAGTACTTCAAGATCTTTCGGAAGGCTTCCGGTATTTACGCCGATTCGAATCGCAACATTTCTGGAACGACAACCATTTACGACAGCTTCAACATATTCTCTTTTACCGATATTTCCCGGATTAATACGGATTGCCGCTACAGGCCCTTTAAGGCATTCAAGTGCAAGCCGATAATCAAAGTGTATATCGGCAACAAGCGGCATTGTCGTTTTTGCAGCAATTGCAGTGAGCGCATGTGCGCTGTCTATATCCGGTACTGCAAAACGAAGTATATCGCATCCGAGCATCTGCAGCGAATCGATTTTTCGTACAAGATCTGCCCGTCTTTCTGGATCATTATCAAGTCCTGCTATCGGTTCCTTCCACATAGTCTGAACAGTTACCGGCGCGTTACCGCCTATGGCGATCCGTTTAGTTTTCCCTTCACCACCGATATATACTTTTCTAGTCGTCATCTTTTTTTCCCGTTAAAAAAACTCCACTACCAACGTAATGGAGTCTGTATATCAAGTCAATACACATTTATCAAGCGGCATGGATGCCGCTTTTGTAAAGTGGGAACTCCGGCGAGATAATTCTGCGAGCCAGAATTCCTGCAATTTCAGTGCAAGGCATGGATGCCGCATTCACGTTGCACCATTTTGCTTTACAAAATGGTGCAATGCTGAAAAACCGCAGAAAGCGGTTTTTCAGCACACTATCATACTGAATACCATTGAGAACAATGCTACTGTTTCGCAAAGACCGACAACCATGATGTACTGTGCAAACCCTTTTCCTGTCTCTCCGAGAGCATCAGAACCTGCTGCGCCGGCCTGTCCCTGTGCAATTGCAGAAGCACCCATTGCGAGGCCTGATGCAACTCCGAGACCGAGAAGGAACCAGGGATCTTTCTGTGAAGTAGTCATGCGCTGCATAAGCAGAAAGCCATAAATTGTCTGTGTAAGCGGAGCTCCTGCAAAAACAGTAAGGATGAAAGGAGCAGGCTTGTTGTTTACATAACAACGTTTCCATGCTCCGATTGCGCCCTGACCTGCAATACCAAGACCAAAAGCTGAGCCGATAGCGGCAAGTCCCATTACTAAACCTGCACCAAGCATTCCAAAATTCATAATATATCTCCTATTCAATTATTTGCCGTTTCGCTGAACGGCTGGTATTTATATCCTGACCAGGCCATACCCAGATGGCTGGAGAATTCCAATGTGTTCAGACGAACACCGTGAACAATAACCGAAAGAACATTCAGTATAATGTTCAGTCCGTGGCCGAATACAAGCAGTACGACAAATGCAAAGAACAATACAGCATGTCCCCACATGGGGCCTGCCATTTGATTCACTGTATTCGCTATTGCACTTCCTGCCAGTGCGACAGCCCACAAACGGATATACGAAACAATATCCGAAAATACATTCACAACACCAAGAATGACCGAAATTATATTCTTACTGCTTTCCAGAATTGATTTTAAGATGCTACCGTCGTAATTGGAGAAAACGAAATTCATGAGAAATCCTCCTCCAATAAGTACAACAGCGACTGTTCCTACAGGAATACCGGCAACAATCTTATCAAGACTGAATATAGTCCCACTCACAACAAGCATAAGAACGACATAGAACATTCCCCATAACATGAACAATGCACCTAAATCTCCTATGCATTTGAGAGACTTACTGTCACGAACAATACATTTAAGATGCGCAATTGACAGTTGTATCAGTGCAAGCGTAAAGCAGAATATCTGGAGGTTCTGGTCTGTGGTCAGTAGAGAGTGTACCCCGTCAAAATGCTGTGTATACGCACTTGACAGAGACGGGACTGAAAGCATTTTAAGCCATCCGGGGATCTGATCCATTGTAAGTCCGAACCATGTACACGTGACGGTTCCCCATGCAACAGTCGCAAGCCCCAGAAGAAGAAGCAGTTCAAGTCCCGGATTTACTGTTTTTGTGGTTTTTTTAGTCCAGAAAATAAGTGCCAGCGCTCCGGATACAATAAGCAGTCCGTAACCGCCGTCGCCGAATATCATACCGAAAAAAATCGTAAAGAACAGCAGGAACCATCCGGAAATATCGAATTCACGGTAACCGGGAACAGTTCCAAGAAAATCCGTAAGGGGATAAATCAGACTGACAAGTTTGTTGTTACGAAGTTTTGTCGGCGGATCATCCTCCGGTACAGGATCGGCAGAAGCAAGCGCCCATCCGTTTTTTGTTGCAGCTGATTTTAAATCCGCAAAACTGTCTACCGGAACAAAACCGGAAATCCATGCAAGAGAAGTTTCTTTTTCCGAACCTTCTTTCTGCATCCCTGAATATACATTTTCAAACTCAATTTCTTTCTCAAGTCTGGTCTGGAACGCGGTTATCTGATTTATATAAACGGTATTATTTACAAGTTCTTCTTCGATACCGCTTATACGTTTTTTATCTCTCCGGATTTCAGCTTCAAGATCATCAGTTGAGCATCGTGGTACCGGAACTTCAAATGCCTCGGGAGGCAATCCTTCCGGACGTTCGCTGCCTTTTGACAAAAGCAGAAAACGCACATCTTTTTTTCCGGAATTAACAAGAATCGTATCGATTGATTTATCGATTTCGCTGTATTTGTCGGCAGGAATTTCATACATGACTAGAGAAATACCTTTCCCGGCTAAATATGCAAAATCTTCAGGATTCACACTACCCCATTTTCCGAACCGTTCGAGTTCAGATGCATCCGACGATATTTCATCAAATAATGATTTTTTCTGTTCGGTCAGACTGATAACTTCCGCACATTTTTGAACAAGCTTTTTGTCGTCTAATTGAGAAACCACTGCAGGTTTGGTACCTTTTGGAAGTTTTATCTCAGAAAGAACAGATATAGTCTGTACCGCACCAGCATTATTTTCTTTTAAGGCTGCAAGTTTCTCTCCTGAACCTTCAATACGGTCAAGATGGACAACTCCAAGCTTACGAAGTTCTGCAAGTGCTTCCAGTTTTTCTTTTTCAAGAATAACGAGGGAGACTCTTTTCATAGGTACTATCATTTTGCAACAGCCTCCAGCTTCTTCTTAGAAATTTTACTGCGTACAACGGCGGCAACCTGTTCGTCACCGAGGAATACGGTAATTTTTTTGATATTTTTCTTTGTTTCAGGTATTTTCACTTTCTCAAAAAGGTTTACACGCTGCGTTGTTGTCCGCAGTTCCTTTGAAAGAAGCCGTACCTGCTCGTCAAGAACTTCAGCTTCAAGATCAAGCGAGAGCGCTTTTTCCATACGATCGGCAGCCATATCTATCCACAGAGGTGTTGCATACAAAGTATACTCACCACGTGAAAAATCGGCACCTTCATATACCGGAATCATAACACCTGCAATATTGCCTGTACTTTTACGGATATTGCGTACTGTTACCATTCCTGGCTTGAACGCGTCTTCTTCGCCAAATACGGAAATCCATTCGTCGAATTCTTTTTCAAGGGCTTCGCGCGCTGCACGAACTTTTTTTGCCTTTACCTCAATGGAGCGGATCTCTGTCTGAAGCTGTTGTTTTTTGAGTGTAAGAGTCGGAAGATATCGCTGAAACATTTTCAGCGCATCTTTCTGTGTCTTCAACTCATTTTTTGTCAGCTTTATTTTTGCCATGAAGTGAGCCCCTTAGTCTTTCTTAGGCCAGTATTTTTCAATAAGCGCAGTCTTTATACCCGTTTCCTCTCTGTCAAAACAGTCCGAAAGAATTTTCCAGCCTAAATCAAGAGCATCTTCGAGGGGAATATTTTTGGAAAGATCCATCATTTCTGTTTCAAATTCCTTTCCGTATTTTATAAGTTTCTCATCCCATGTGCTCATCATAAAACCCATGGATTTCTTTTCGAGCGTATCCTTATATGCAGCGTAGAGACGTATCATGCCGTCCATAAGTGCACGGTGATCATCACGTGTGCTGTTATTTACATTCTGCTTCAGACGAGAAAGACTTCCGAACGGTTCAATTCTTCCGCCTTTGAGATAGTACTGTCCTTCGGTAATATAACCTGTATTATCAGGCACAGGATGCGTAACGTCGTCTCCGGGCATTGTCGTAACAGCAAGAATTGTAACAGAACCGGCACTTTCAAAATCTACAGCTTTTTCATACCGTGACGCAAGCTGGCTGTACAAATCTCCCGGATAACCACGGTTTGAGGGAACCTGTTCCTGCGTAATAGCAATTTCCTTCAGAGAGTCTGCAAAATTCGTCATATCCGTAAGAAGAACAAGAACGTCTTTTCCCTGAAGTGCAAACTGTTCAGCAACAGCAAGACTCAAATCGGGCACTTTCATACATTCGACCGTCGGATCAGCAGCTGTGTGAATAAACATAACAGTCCGGCTTAATGCACCGCCGTTTTCAAGTGTATTCTTGAAGTACAGATAGTCGTCATATTTCAATCCCATACCGCCGAGAACAATAACATCTACCTGAGCCTGCATTGCTATACGTGCAAGCAGCTGGTTGTACGGTTCGCCGGAAATACTGAAAACAGGCAGCTTCTGTGAAACGACAAGTGTATTGAACATGTCTATCATCGGAATTCCGGTACGTATCATACGGTTTGCCATAATACGTTTTGACGGATTAACGGACGGTCCGCCTATAGTAACAAGATTGTCAGTCAGAGCAGGACCGTTATCACGGGGTTCTGCAGAACCGTTAAAAATACGTCCGAGTAAATCATCGCTGAAGCTGACTTCCATCTGATGACCCAGAAATTTAATATGATCACCTGTTGAAACACCTCGTCCCCCGGCAAATACCTGCAGAGAAACTGTATCACCGTCGATTTTGTTAACTTCAGCAAGAGACTTACCGAAACGCGTCTCAATTTCGGCCAGTTCGTTATACCGGACATTGTCCGCTTTAACAGTAATAACGCTTCCGGTGATTGATTCGATTCTTGAGTATACTTTATTCATACTTATTCACCGTCCTTGAGTAATTTTGCAGTATCTGCACGCAGCGTTCCGTTTTTCTGAGCATACAGATCGTCTATCTTCTTTTCATTTACTTTGAACTGATCACTGTTCCATACTGAATAGTTCCAGTCGAGGAAAATCTGACGCAGAGAATTAAAATAAACACGGGCATCATCTTTTGTTTCAAGTTCAAAATCAGAACCAAGTACCGTAAGTACTTTTTTGAATGTATATGTCTGGCGTTCAACCGTTACCGACGCATCTACTTCATCGAAAGAATTCTGCTGGAAGTATACGGCATCAAGGAAGTCGCTTTTGAGATATGCTATATAATCTTCTGTTGTGGTACCTTCTTCACCAATAACTTTCATCATCTGGTTAACTTCCACACCGTGTTTGAATGCTTCCCGTGCAAAATCTACCCAGTCACGTCTGATAACGCTTTTATACTTCGACCATGAATTAATCGGATCAATTGCAGGATATTTCCGCGCATCCGACCGTTCCCTTGTGAGTCCGTGAAATGCACCGACTACTTTCAGTGTAGCCTGAGTGACAGGCTCTTCAAAATTACCGCCGGCAGGAGAAACGGTACCACCAATTGTTACAGACCCTTTAGAACCGTTACGAAGACGGACAATACCGGCACGTTCGTAGAACGCTGCTATGTACGATTCAAGATACGCAGGGAATGCTTCCTCTCCGGGGATTTCTTCAAGTCTTCCACTCATTTCACGCAGTGCCTGAGCCCAGCGCGACGTTGAATCGGCAAGAAGCAGAACGTTTAATCCCATCTGACGATAATACTCTGCAAGAGTTACACTTGTATAAACAGATGCTTCACGGGAAGCTACCGGCATAGAAGATGTATTGCAGATAATAATCGTACGCTTCATAAGAGTTTCGCCCGTACGGGGATCTGTCAGTTTAGGGAATTCCTTAATTGTTTCAACAACTTCGCCCGCCCGTTCGCCGCACGCAGCGATGATTACGATATCGACATCCGCATTACGGCTTGTGGTATGCTGAATAACCGTCTTTCCTGCGCCGAAAGGACCGGGAATACAATACGTACCTCCCTTTGCAACCGGAAAGAATGTATCAATCAAACGGGTTTTAGTAACCATAGTTTCTGTCGGCTCAAGCCGTTCGGCATAACAGTCAACTGCACGCTTAACAGGCCATTTGAACGTCATAGTAATTTCATGAGTTCTGCCTTTTTCATCTTCAAGGACAGCCATGGTATCTTCAATTGTATAAGACCCTGCAGGCGTTATTTTTTTTACGGTGTACGTACCGTACATATCGAACGGTACAAGGATTTTATGGACAAACGGCTCTTCAGGAACAGACCCAACAACATCACCTCTGTATACCGTATCTCCCGGTTTTACAGCAGGGGTAAAATCCCATTTTGCGGTCTTTGAAAGAGGATCAACATAAACGCCTCTTTCAAGAAAAAATCCTGCTTTTTCCGCAACAAGTGGCAGCGGATTTTGAAGACCATCATATATCTGGCCCAGCAGTCCCGGTCCCAGCTGGGCGCAGAGCAAATCACCGGTAAGTTCTACTTCATCACCCGCTTTAATACCGTTGGTCATTTCATATACCTGCATCTGAGCTATATCGCCGCGGATACGAATGACCTCTCCTTTTAGTTTTTTATCATCAACTTTGACGTAACCGAC
>JALNVF010000118.1 GCA_023231445.1 Treponema sp.
CGGTACGCAGGAACTGTTTAAAATGATGCAGTATCTTGTGACAATAATAGTTCTTGTCGTTACAAGTATGCGCGACAAACGCGAAGATCAGCCGCCGGAAAGTCTGGGTGTTCCGTATTTCCGGGAAGAACGGTGAAAACTTTATTTATAATTAATTTGCATAAGTAAGAATAGTGATATATAATTTTCATATTGTATTTAGAAAAAGGAAGTAAATATATGGCATTTATAGATATGGTTGAATGGCAACCGTCCAAAAATGATGTATTTGCATGGAAATTTCCGGATGACAATCTGAGTACGGCAACTCAGCTGATTGTACGTGAGAGTCAGGAAGCCGTTTTCTTTTCAAAGGGACAGATTCTGGGAAAATTCGGAGCGGGTAAGCATACGCTTTCTACTGAAAATCTGCCACTTTTGCGGAATTTCTTCGGGATACCTTTCGGCGGTAAAAATCCGTTTACGGCAGAAATATGGTTTGTCAATAAAGCTGCGCCTCTTACAATAGACTGGAAAACGACCCCAATGCGCTTTATGGATCCGGATTACAGCCAGATGATTCCTCTGACAGCTCAGGGAAGATACGGTCTGAAAGTAAAAGATGCAGAACGCTTTCTGGTAAAACTGGTCGGTACGCTTACCGAGTTTACTGCAAATCAACTGACCGATCATTTTCTTGGACCTTTAATTGCAAAGACGAATAGTTGTATTGTTTCCTATATGACGGCAAATCGTGTTGGTATTAATCAGATTGCGGCATACCT
This sequence comes from Treponema sp., assembly GCA_023231445.1. Lineage (GTDB taxonomy): Bacteria > Spirochaetota > Spirochaetia > Treponematales > Treponemataceae > Treponema_D. Next base: position 765 of record JALNVF010000118.1, read on the forward strand.
TGAGCAGCTGTCAAAATTTCTTGAATCGCCGCTGAAAGAATTTTGGGAAGAATACGGTATGGAGCTAACCGGATTCTATATTACTTCCGTTGATCTTGATACATCTACTCCTGACGGTAAGAAAATCGCGGATGCGTTGGCCGATCGCAGTGCACAGAATATTGCCGGTTATACATGGCAGCAGAAACAGTCTTTTGGCGTAGCAAACGAAGCTTTGACTGCCGGAGGCAATGTTGGTGTTCTGGGAGCGGTAATGATGACCGGTGCAATGGGAAATAACAGCGGTATGGGAGCGGCAATGATGCAGCCTCCTGCCGGAACGGGCGGCTATCCTTTTGGTGCAATGATGCAGGGGGGAAGTGCTCCTCTGAATCAGCGGAAGGAAGTTTTTTGTGCAAACTGTGCAAAAAAATATCCGGCAACTTCGAAATTCTGTCCATACTGCGGAAATCCGTATAATCCCTGTCCTGTCTGTGGAAGCGACAATCTGCGTACCGCAAAGCGGTGCGTGACTTGTGGTGCTGATTTAACAGGTTCCGGTACGGCAGCAGGAAATGTGACTGCAGGTCCTGTCTGTCCCCGTTGTGGCGCGGCTGTTCAGCCGGGGCTTAAATTCTGTCCAAACTGCGGAAATAAATTAAGCTGATAGAAGCTTTTAACGCTTGCAGAACATGTCAGAGAGAAACTGAATAATCAAAAGGAAATTAATCAGCAGTTTTTTTATTATCGTTTTCGAATATCCGGAGGAGATGGTTATGACTCAAAAGCAATCTGTTATTTTGAAAAGTCTTTTATTTGTCGCCGGACTCGGCGTTATTGTGCTTGCATTTTTTTTATTTAACAATACGACAGCCCTGCGCGATGCTGAATGGTATATGTGGATAAGCATTGTGATTATGTATCTTGTTTTTTTCTGTCCTTTTTTTCTTACCCGCATTCACACGGAAAATACGGCTGAAAAAATGCCTTCTCTTACTATGATATGGTTCGGTGTTGTTTTTTTCATTATCGTTTCAACAGCTGTGACCGTCGTTGTTGTTTTGCTGCTTGTACCAGTCCGTGTTGCCGTTATTGTTGAATGTGTACTTGCCTTTTTGTTTGCAATCAATGTGTATTTCGGTTATTTTGCTTCTTCGCATGTCCATTATGTTGAACAGACAGAAACGCAGATGCTCAGTTCCATTAAAGAAATACGTGCTGCGATGGATCTTCTTGTTGCAAAGTCTTCTGCGTTGAACGACGGATATTCAGCCGAGCGGGAAAAGCTTTCTTGTCTTGCCGAAGATGTCAAATATTTGTCGCCTGTACAAACCGGCTCTGCTGTCGATCTGGAACAGGAAATTCTTGAAAAAATAAATGTCGTTGGAGATGCATGCGGTATGGTACTTGACGGAAGCGACGGTTTGGAATTGAGAAAACAGCTTACCGCGCTTGATATGCTTATCAGGCAGCGGAAACTGATGAAAAACTAATAAAGAGTTCCCCGAAAGTCTTTTCTGGTTTCCGGAGTTTCTTAAATTTATTTTACGGAGGGTATCTTTGTGACTGGTAAGGTATTTCCAGAGTCTGCAAATCTGTATCAGGATGAAGCAAAAATTTTGTTTGATTACTACAGAAAAGCTGCTGAAAAAATTGTAACAGAAGAAAAAGAGCTTGAGGCGAAAATTACAACGACAGAAGATGAAATTGCAACAGCACAGAAAACAAAGTTGCTATTATTTATTCTAACCTGTGTTTTCGGTGGTTTGGGAGCGGCCGGCATTGTTTTCGGAATTATAAGACAGGTGATCGAATCAGGCGGTAGTGTTTTTTTTGTGACAGGTGCTGCCTTTTTTGTTGCGGCAGTCATTTCTTTTATTAAAATGCTGAAAGCAAAAAAAACAATCGGACAGGGTGAGTCCAGAAAAAAAGGATTTGGTGAAGCAAAGGATGCTGTCAGACGGGATTATAAGGTAACGAAACTTGGTGTTGCGTATGTTCCAGTTGCAACAAGCGTGCCGTTTGAAGGGAAATTTTTTGTTGTTGACCATACAGGCGGTATGGATAATACGGAGTTTTCTCTTTCCGTCCTGCATAAACCGCAGGAATTTCAGCAGGCTCTTACTGATCTTGAGAACGGTATTGAGAAAGTTCCGGCAGTTGAATCAAACGAATGTGCAGAACAGATTGATACAAGCGATTACAGTTTAAGCATGCAGAATGTAACAATGCATGATTATGTCGGTAATATTGACCGTCAGGTACGGAATATCAGCTATCTGCTCGGAGACAACGACAGTGTTTCCGTCGCACTGCCCGTCATTCCTCCTGAAAGCGAAGAAGATAAATTTATTACTGAATATGCGACGACTGAAACAAACGGTAAACCTGTTGTAAGAGTGTTTAATATTGACGGTTACAACGACAAACTTACTACGTTTTCCAAGCTGAATAATATGAAGAAAGAGCTTGAGAAACGCGGAAATGAAGACAATATCGAATATTTCAAAAAATTAATAAAAAAACTCGGAGAATCCGTTCAAATCATTTCAAAAGTCAAAACTAATTCATTAAGTAAATTTCTTGAATATGAAAACATGATATTTTCGGCTGTACTGAAGGCGGGTTACAATCAGTATTCTCCTGTTCTGGAGGCAGAAGAAATAGGACGGATCCGCGAGGCAAGCTTTAATTTTCAGGATAGTGTCGACGATTATAAGCCTTTCCATCTGAAGGCAAGTTCCCGCGTCAAATACGATTTATTCAGCGGAGCATGGATTGCCGAGGATAACAGTCGCACGAGTATGCCGTTCGGTATGAATCAGATTCAGGAAGAAGTGCTTATGCCGGTAATTAATAATCTGATGAATGAAACGCGCATTGAGCGTCTGAAAATCTATAATAATATTAAAGATCAGAAAATGCATTACCTTAATGAATGGAATAAAGATGTGGAAGATGCATTCCGCGACAACAGAAAAACAGGAAATGATTTGATTACGCAGATAACCAATGCGTATGCTGAATACAATACTGCATATCAGACATATACTTCTTATAAAGCTACACAGGATTCATTGAAAAAAACAGGAAATATGGCCGACAGCGAAGTACAGGAAAAAGATAATGCTGCAGAGCAGATTGCCGGTTTTGAAGTGCAGGCACAGCAGTGTAATAAAACAAATGAAGAATTTCAGCAGTATATGGACCGGCTTCAGGATGATATTACAGCCAAGTCGGAACAGTTCGGTCATATCGAGTATTACGAAGCATCATTGCGTGATTCAGAACCACGGGATTTTGCACGCTCACAGGATCCGGAAAATATGCAGGCTCTTGATGAGCGCCGAAAACGTCTTATTCCTGTCAACAGTTACTATGCCATGTATGCAAAAATTCCTCCTGCACCTCAGATTGATCCAAAATTGATGGATGACTTTACAATAAATCTTGAACAGAAGGCTTCTGAAGATCTTTCTTCTATTACTGACAGGGAAACTGCTGTGGAGCAGAAAGAGACGGAAGACAAAGCAGATTCCTCTTCAGCCGGTACTCCTGCGGAAGACGATACAACGTCTGGCGGAGAGTAAATATGGCAAATTTTAATGTTACAATTGATACGCAGCCGATGGCTCAATCAATTGATACTGTAAACGGTCATGTGGAAAACGTTACCGGCGCTGTCGTAGCTATGCAGAGTGCTGTCGTAGCGGAAGAACTTTCTGCATCCAGGCAGATATGCTCGAATGTTGATAACGGCTTTTTCATTCTGATGAAGTCTCAACTCAGCCAGAAAATAGCGTCCTGCTCAAGCATTATGAGCAGTAAGCTTATGCTGATGAAAAAGTTCCGGAGCGATATACTGCATATTCAGGTCGTTATGCAGGAAGATTACAACAGAATCTGCAGGCGGTATCACCTACAATTTATTGCGCTTGACAAGGCTCTTGAAGCACGCATACGGGAACTTGATCGAGCTGCCATGGAAATTGCGGCGATGCAGAAGCGGATGTTCGGAAAATTGCGCGATGACAGCAGCTGTACGATTTGCTATGACTATGATACACAGTTTGCCTCAGAAAAATCTGTTACGGCGAAAGTCAAAAGGAAGACAGAAAAAGCGCTTGATGCAATGACGTGTGATGTTGAAGAAAGTATCATGTATAATAGGAAAGTCGGACATATTCTTAGAAATTCGATAATTCCTGCAAAAGAAGAGGTGTATATACCTGTAGTGCTTGCCGAGACGGACAGTATGTATGATACGGCGAATAAAGTAAGCAGTGTGTATACTGCGGATACCGGGATTTTTTCAAATGCGGATGAAGTCTCGAATCAGGTTCAAAGCAGCCTTCCTTCTTTTAGATGGACCCCTGTTGCAAAAGAGGAACACGATCAGGTACAGAATGCATTTATGCAGAGGTGCAGCTCCTCAAAAATTGACGACCGGGTTACAAAGGAGATGATCAGACTTTTCAATGAATCGTCATGGGCAGTCCCCGTATCGGATGGAGGCTCTCAATGAGCTATTCCAAATCCGTTCATGGATCCGTTTCTTACAGTGAAACTGTGAGCATGTCATACCCCGCAAGTGAACACGGGGGGTCCGTATCGAAAACAGTAAGTGGTTCAATACCTGTTGATATTATGGTGCATGTTGATACAGCTCCTTTTGACAGAAGTGTTGACAGATGCAACGGACAAATAAAAGGTCTATCCGGTTCTGTCGTTGCTATGAATGCTGCTCAGTGTGCTGTAATCAGGCAGAGAGGCAGCGATATTTCCGCACACGTAACCAACGGTTTTTTCACGCTGATTAAATCGGAAATTTCGCAGGATATGGCTTCGCTGTTCAGCCGGATAAATTCAGGTATAGGATTGATTCTTGAAAAGACGAAACAGGTAAAGAAGCAACAATTAGTCATGCAGGATGACTATTCACGGACAAAAACCCGTTACGTGAAGATTTTCAGTGATCTTGATGAAGAATGCCGCAGGAGCATAGTAGAACTTGATAAAAAAGCTTTTGAACTTTCTCAGCACGTACAGCATGAGCAGTTATTCGGGCAGGAATCAAAGCAGACTGCTTTTTTAGTTACAGGCGCGAATGACGGCAGTATCGTAAACCAGCAGCTTTCGACAGCGAGTTTGTACAGTAAAACGGCCGGGGTACTTCAGGATCTTGCAAAAAATGTCAATCAGCAGCTTATATATGCACATCAGCTTGATTCTATATTGTATAAGGCAGGTTGTGAGGGACTTGAATCTGTGTGTATTCCTGTGGTATATGCCGAATTATCTGATATGTCGTCTACAGGGACGAAAAATGCCGTTTGTTATGTAAGCCGGGCCTGTGAAGGAAAAGAAATTTCAGAACAGATCACAAAGGCGGTTCAGAAATATTTCACGTCGCAATCTGACGGATGGGGTATTCCCGGAAAGACGGAAGAAGAGCTTGTGACGGCTTCGTTTAATAAACTTGCAGAAAAAATGCTTACGGAAGATGAACAGCGCGGTAATACCGACGGAAAACGCATTTATGATATGATTATGCAACTTCGCAGTCAGTCGGGAATTAAGGTAAATCACGAGTAATGAGAATTAATGGAGTAAAATTATGAAAGAGTTGAAAGATATAAATATGGGTTCAAATATGGTGATGCTTAAGGATAACAGGGTGACTTCAAGCATCCTGCCGAAGAATACTGCTGAACTCGAACAAAATATTACAGTCAACGGAGATGTGATTGTTGAGGGCGCTGTCTATACGAACAATCTCGAAATTAATAATGGTCCTGCAGAATTTAAAGGAGCGGTTTTTGCCAATCACGAACTGCATATAAAGAACGACAGTACGAAACTTGTCTTTTTTTATAAAGCGGTTGCCAGTTCAAGCAGTGTTGCGGCGTTGTTGATTAATGGAGATTGTATTTTCGGTTCCGATATTAATGCACCTTCGGTAAAGCTTAAAAATTGTTTTATCTGCGGATCAATTTACGGGACGGAAGTGCAGCTAGAAAATTGTACAGTACTGGGAGGTGTTTTCGCTTCAAAAACGTTTTCTTTACAGAACTGCATTATCGGTACGTTCAATGCACCGGAAGTGAATGCAGGCGGTATCAATTATTTTTTATATCCAACGGCGTTTTCAGTGGAACCGATAACGCTGCTTCCCGGTACTGAATTCTGGAATCTTGCGCTTGCCGATCTTGGCTCAATATATAAGGGAGAACAGGAACGCGCTAATACCGGTAAAATCCGTGTTGATATGCAGAACGATACGCAGCGCACCGTTCTGTCCGATGAGACGGGAGCAAAATTTTTGGTGAACAGCTACAGCGTTGCAGGTCGTGTACTTGTAAGCGATCTGATTGATTTTGACAAACTGGAGAATCACTTTCTGATTATTTCCGCAGGTCTGGGGTCTCAGATACTAAAACAGTATTCACTTACAAAGTCAAACGGAGAGAAGGGACCGGAACTTTCTATACAAAATATAGCTTCTTTCTTTTTTAAAATTCTCGATGGCAGCCAGCAGGTTCAGGAAATAAGCGGAGAAATATCGTTTGATGAGTTGAAAAAGAAATTTGAATAGACTTTCAGGAAATTCTTTTTGATAATAAGGGCGTCTACTTAAATATCTTCCCGGACCGTTTGACAGGATCAATCGGTCCGGGAAATGTAATCGCGTTCAGAAGAAACCGTTTCGGATGCAATCCGGCATACGCTTGTCGATCGTCTTTATGTTTATATTTTATATGTATGCAGAGCACAGCTTGCAGCTGATTGTCTGTGAGAGGGGGAACTGGCGATACGAGTTATCTATACATAAGCTGTGGAATAGTTTATTCATTCGTGATATTTCTTTATTTTAATCCTGAACCGTTTTCCGGTATTCAACTTCTTCTTCAATAATGACTGTCGCGGTACTGTTCTGTTTGTCCAGTCTGACATTTCGGAAATACAGGCCGATATCAACACTTATTTCTATTATATTCAGGAAATAAAATATCCATCCGAGATAAAACAGTGTATTCAACGGTGTTCCCGGTGTAGCAAAAAGTATAAATTTACGCGAAATCCCGAATATGTATCCGATCCACAGAAATACTTCAAAAAACAGGCTTTTACCTTTTGCGGTACGCGACACCCATGACCGGTAAATTGAAACGGGCCATGAAAGACCGAAACATAAAATCATAAGTGCTTCAAACAAATCTATCATATTTATTCCTCCCTGTTGTTATGCTTGTTCATCCTGACTGCTGTTGATGCAAAGTATATACTATGGCATAGTATGTGTGAAGAATATAATTGATATACTGTATATATCGAATTGATATGGATGGGAGAATGTATGGCGGATGTTAATTATGATTATTACCGGATTTTCTATTATGTAGCAAAATACGGAAGTTTTACGAAAGCTGCTAATATTCTGGACAGTGACCAGCCGAACGTAACACGCGCCGTAAACAGACTGGAGTCGGAACTCGGCTGCAAATTATTTACGCGCAGCAGCAGAGGTGCTGTACTGACTCCTGAAGGTACGTCTTTGTATGCACACATTGAACCTGCCTGTGTACAGATTGCGGAAGGTGAAAACGAACTTGCAGGAATCCGCAGTATGCACAATGGTACTGTTTCCATAGGAGCAAGCGAAACGGCTCTTCATCTGTTACTTCTTGAAAAACTGCGGGAATACCACGGGCTGTATCCGAATATCAGGCTTCGTATTTCAAATCATTCGACACCTCAGGCACTGGCCGCACTTGAGCGGGGTATTGTCGATTTTGCCGTTGTGACGACGCCTGTTTCTGTTGAAAAACCGCTTATCTGGACAGAACTTGTTTCGTTTACGGAAATACTTATAGGAGGAACGTCTTTTATTCCTCTTGCAAACCGGCCCCTGGAGTTTTCAGAACTGAACAAGTATCCGGTTATCTGCCTTGGAGAGGAGACAATGACGTACCGGTTTTACAATGAACTTTTTATGGAACACAATCTGATATTCCGTCCTGATACCGAGGCGGCTACTGCCGACCAGATTCTGCCGCTTGTACAGTGTAATCTGGGACTTGGGTTTCTTCCGGCACCGCTTGCGCAGGAAGCACTGAAAAACGGCAGTGTCGTCCGTATCCCGCTGAAAGAGGAAGTTCCTCCGAGGCATATCAGTCTTGTTCAGGACAGCAGGAAAACACTGAGTATAGCAGCGGACAGGTTTGTACGGATGCTGCCGGATAAACACTGATTACTACACGTGATAGTAATCAGTAAATCTGTGTAAACCGCTGCTGCCTGAAGCGGTTCTAGCTTCTACCGGCCGGTAAGTGCTTTTACAAGCGGCTCCAGTTCCGGTTCGTCCACCATTTCGATGGTACCTGCATCGGCAGCTGAAGCTAGTTCCGGGTTTATCGGCAGTCTGCACACTGTCTGTACTCCGTGCTTTTCTGCAATTTCATCTATGTGGCTTTCGCCGAATATATGATGCACTTTGCCGCAGTCGGGACAGGTGAAATAGCTCATATTTTCAACGAGTGCAAGAACGGGAATATTCATCATGCCTGCCATCTTAACCGCTTTTTCAACGATCATACTCACGAGTTCCTGCGGTGATGTGACGACGACGATACCGTCGACCGGCAGCGACTGGAATACGGTAAGTGCAACATCACCCGTTCCCGGAGGCATATCTACATACATGTAATCAATATCACCCCAGACGACGTCCGTCCAGAACTGTTTTACAGCGCCGGCAATAAGCGGACCACGCCATATGACCGGGTCGGTATCATGCTCAAGCAGCAGGTTCAGAGACATAATGGAAACGCCGTTTGTGCTCACGACAGGATACATTTCATTTTCACTGCCGGCTGCCTTTCCGGTAAGGCCGAATCCTTTCGGAATAGAAGGACCTGTTATATCGGCGTCAAGAACGGCAGTTTTAAATCCGCTGCGGCTTGTCTGAACAGCAAGCAGTGACGTTACCATACTTTTACCCACGCCGCCTTTGCCGCTTATGACAGCTATGACTTTTTTTACGTGCGACTTTGCATTCAGTTTTGCACGGAAATCTGTTTGGTCCGAAGCGCGGTCACTGCAGTTTTCGCTGCAGGATCCGCAGTCATGATTACATGATTCACTCATAAAATAGATGCTCCTGTATATAAAATTGGCGTATGCTCATAATTATTTCAGTATACCGAATAACGGGCATATGTCAATAACGGAAAGGCTTTTATAGTTGACAGTTCTTTTTGGTCCGACTACGATACATACTGCAATTGTATGGAGAACAGTAATGCCCAGACCTGTAAAATGGCGCCGTATTGAAAATCTTCCTTCTGTTCCGTTTTTTATTCCTTCGGAAACAGGAATTGCGGAAGTACCTGAGATCATAATAAAACTTGAAGAGCTTGA
>JALNVF010000119.1 GCA_023231445.1 Treponema sp.
GGATGGAAAATGTATGATGGTCCTGCCGGTACGGTCGGTATGGATCAGAACTACATGACAAAGACGGATAGTGTAGCTGTTTTTAATGACGAATTCCGCGATCTTATAAAGGCCGGAGGGCTTAATGAAACAGGACGCGGTTTTATTACAAATAAAGGTGCAGACGCAGATAAACTGTTCAACAACTGTACTGGTAATCCCTTGGTAAATTACCACTCGGATAATCCCGGAGATAATCTCCAGTATCTTGTCTGCCATGACGGGTTGACTTTGCATGATGGAATTGCGTTTAATTTAAAACTTGACGAAAGCAGGCCGGAAGAAAAAACTGAAATTATTAAACGTATAAAACTTGGCAATTTCTTTGAACTTACTTCTCAGGGAATTGCATTTCTGCATGGCGGACAGGAACGGGGAAGAACAAAACCAAATATTACGAATTCAAAGAACGAATGCCTCGGTAAATTTGTACGCAACAGTTATGATTCAGCGGACAATATTAACCAATTTGTATGGAAGCTTGATAGTGATTACGAAAATCTGCTTGCATATACGAAAGGTTTGATTGCAATCCGGCGTTCTTTTGAAGTGTTCCGTATGGATGATGCAGAAAAACTTGCAGAATGTGCGAAGGTACTCAAAACCGGTGATCCGGACGGACTTGTATTCGGATATTCAATAAAGGACGGTAGTGATATCTGGTTTGTACTTGCTAACGGCAGTAAAGAGTCTGCTGAGATTAATACCGGCATGGATTTAAATAAAGTTACTGTATTTACTGATGGTGATAAAGCTGATCCTGCCGGAATCGCTGTTCCTTCAGGAGTGCATATGGAGGGGGCTGTGGTTACACTTGATGCGCTTACTGCAACCGTTTTCCGATTAACTAATTAAAAATCCGGAAATATTCCGGTAAAATATAAGTATGGAGGAAAAAATGAAGAGAATTTTATGCGTAACTGTTGCTCTTGTTATGAGCGCAACATGTGTATTTGCATGGGGAAAGAAATCAAAGAAAGTGACTCTTAAAGTTTGGGAATCTGACGGTCCGGAAAAGGAATATATTCTGTGGGCTGCCGGCGAGTATAAAAAGACTCATCCGAATATTGAGATTGTTTACGAACCTGTTGCTTCAACTGATGCACGTGCTAAGATTGAGCTTGATGGACCTGCAGGGGTTGGTGCTGATGTATTTGTCGCTCCTCACGATCATATTGGTGCCCTTGTAAACGGAGGACATGTTCTGCCGAATACTGATCCGGCGTACCTTAATTCTTTTATACCGGCAGCAAAAATTGCCGCTACATATAAAGGGCAGGTTTATGGCTATCCGCTCGGTATTGAAACGTATGCATTGTTCTACAACAAAAAGCTTGTAAAGAATCCGCCGAAAACGTGGGAAGATGTTATTGCTTTTGCAAAGACATATAATGATAAAACACAGAACAAGTATGCTCTTGTCTGGCCGGTTGGAGACGGCTATTACGGCTATATGTTCATGAGTTCCTTCGGTGCACAGCTGTTCGGACCAAACGGTGATGACCGTAAGCAGCACAACATCAACAGCGAAGCAGCTGTAAAAGGTCTTACCTATTTTCAGGGACTCCGCAGGCAGATTCTGGATGTACCGTCTGCGGATATGACAGGTGATTTCTGCAATTCTTCTTTCGCAGAGGGAAAGGCTGCTATGATTATTACCGGACCTTGGAAGATTTCTGATTTTACCAAAACAGGTGTTGATTTCGGTATTACTACTCTTCCTGAATTCCCGGGACAGGGAAAACCTGCGACATCATTCTCGGGCGTACGTCTTGCATTTGTAAGTGCATATTCGGATCATCCGCAGGAAGCTGCCGACTTTGCGGTGTTCCTTACAAGTCATGACGGTCTGCTTAAGCGTTTTACAATTACAAAACAGATTCCTCCGCGTACTGACATTACGACAGATGATCCGCTCAGCAACGGAATCCTTGCTCAGACAAAGTCTGCAATACCTATGCCGACAATCCCTCAGATGGGAACATACTGGTCAGCTATGGGCGCCGCATATTCCGGAATCTGGGACGGTGATGATGCAGCGAAAGATCTGAACAGCGCTGCTGCTGCTATGGAAGCTGCAAAATAAATAATTGAAAATATGAAGTTGCCAGGACATTTTTTTACGTGTCCTGGTTTACTTGTTTATTATTTAAAACTCAGGAGTACGGAATGAGTAATATTGTAAGCCCGAATAAGCTCAGGAAGGCGCCGATAGCCTCGGCATGTTTTATGGGACTTGGACAGGTTTTATTTTTGAAACAATATGTGCGGGGTTTTATCCTTATGGCGTTTGAAACCATAATGATACTTTCGCATAGTCATATTTATAAAAGCCTTAGGGGACTTATAACTCTGGGGGATCCGCATCCTGAACTTCCTGTTAAGTTGCGTGATCACTCGATTTTTATGATGGTAAACGGGCTGATAGTTATCATTATTCTTGCGATTTTTTTCGTTGTATATGCTGCTACTATAAAAAGTGCTAAGAAAGATGCTGAAAAAATAATTAAAAACAGAAAATTTCCTACGCTCAAAGAAACCCGTAATGATCTTTCTGAAAATTCATTTGCGGTAGCAGGTATAACGCCGGCTGTCATTATGGTAGCGTTTTTTACGGTAATACCATTGCTTTTTTCTGCATTTGTTGCGTTTACAAATTATTCTTCGCCTGATCATATTCCGCCGAACAATCTTGTAGACTGGGTAGGGTTGGAAAATTTTAAGACAATGTTTGTGCGCAGTTACGGCGGCGCATGGGCAAGTTCGTTTGTAAGTGTTGCAATATGGACGATTGTCTGGGCTGTTTTTTCGACTTTTTCATGCTTTTTTGCAGGTTTTTTCTTTGCAGTAGTTCTGCAGGATAAGCGTATTGTACTGCCTAAGCTGTATCGTACGATTTTTATTCTGCCGTACGCTATTCCGCAGATGCTTTCATTGTTCGTATGGGCAAATCTTTTAAATGGAACGTTCGGCCCTATAAATCGTACACTTATGTATTTTAGTTTGATTACAAAAGGAATCCCGTGGCTTTCCGACCCGGTAATGGCAAAAGTATCACTGATCCTTGTTAATATCTGGATTGGTTTTCCGTACAGTATGATTCTTATTACGAGCAGTATGACTGCTATTTCAAAATCTCTCTACGAAGCGTCGACAATAGATGGTGCGAATAAATGGCAGCAGTTCAGGAGTATTACTTTTCCGCTTGTTATGTATCAGCTTAAGCCGCTTCTTATCATGCAGTTCGCAGGAAATATTAATAACTTCGGCGCAGTTTTCTTCCTTACAGCCGGAGGTCCAAGTTTACAGGATACAATTTCTACGCAGGCAGGATCAACGGATATTCTTATTTCATGGATTTACAAACTGACCATGAATACACCGAATCAGTACAGTCTGGCTTCGGTACTTTCTATTCTGGTATTCCTTGTTCTTGTACCGTTCGCGCTGTACAACTTTATCCGTACGAAATCTTTCAAGGAAAGTGAAATATGAAAACAAACAGAACTGGCAGCAATTCTCCTGCAGTAGTAATATTAACTATTATATTGGTAATTCAGCTTTTACTTGTGTTATATCCGATTGCTTTTACAATCGGGGCATCATTTACAGAATCAAATTCTCTTGCATCAACATCAATAGCTCCGTTTCCGAAACATCCGTCACTGTATCAGTACAGGCGACTGCTTACATCCCCGGACAAAATGGTGAAAGGTACTACAGATAAACATGGGACTAACTATAGAGTATGGTATCTTAACACTTTAAAAGTCGCATGCATGAATACGATTTTAACTGTTATTCTCTGCAGTTTTGCAGGGTACATTTTTTCGCGTTTCAAATTTCCGATGCGGAAAACTGTTATGGCGTCCATGGTTATACTTCAGATGTTTCCGAGTTTTATCGGAATGATTGCGACATATATTATTTTATGGAAAATAAACGGACTTAATACGTTGTGGGGGCTTGTACTTGTGTATTCAGCCGGCAGTATTCCGTTCAATTCATGGCTTATGAAAGGATATTTTGATACCCTTCCTAAAGATCTTGCAGAAGCTGCATATATCGACGGAGCAACGCCCTTTACGGCTTTTCTGCGGGTCGTATTACCTTCTGCAAAACCGCAGATTGTTTTTCTTACGCTTACAAGCTTTACCGGTCCGTGGATGGACTTTATTTTTCCCCGGCTTATTCTCCGCAGTGATGACAAGAAAACACTTGCAGTCGGTCTGTACGAAATGATAAGTGGCCGCGCAAATGATAATTTTACTATGTTTGCGGCCGGTGCTCTCCTTGTAGCTGTTCCGTTTACAATTTTGTTTGTTGCAGGACAGAAATCGCTGCTGCAGTCTCTTGCAGGAACAGGTGGAAAAGAATGATGGGATCAAAAATACAAAAGGTCATCAGCGGAAGTATCTTATCTGCCGTATTATTGTTTGCGTCCTGCAGTACAACAGGGAAACAGGTTAAAGAACCGCAGCCCGGACTTGCTGTTAATCAGCTGGCCCCGGTAGTCCGCAGCGCAGACACGCCGTCGGAAGGCGTTTATTATTGTATTTTTGTACGTTCATTTGCCGACAGCAACGGCGATGGTATCGGCGATTTTAATGGAATTACGAAGAAACTTGATTATCTGAACGACGGTAATGATCTGACAACAAGTGATCTCGGTGTAACCGGTATCTGGCTGCTGCCGATTTACCCGTCGCAGTCATATCATGGTTACGATGTTGACGATTATTATTCGACAAATCCTGATTATGGTACAATGGAAGATTTTCAGAATCTGGTAAATGAATGCAAAAAACGCGGTATATCGGTTATACTGGATATGACATGCAATCATTCTTCTATATATAACCAGTGGTTTATTGATTCCCGTAATCCTGATGATCCTCATCGTACATGGTACCGGTGGATATCTGCCGATGATCCACAGTACAGTATTAACCAGCAGATATGGGGACACAGAGTCTGGAATCAGTATAAAGGATATTATTATGCAGGTATATTCGCAAGTAATATGCCTGACTTTAATCTTGATGATCCTGCGCTGCGTCAGGAATTTAAGAATGTAATGAAATTCTGGCTCGATAAAGGTGTTGCCGGTTTCCGCTACGACGCTGCAGGTCATGTTTATAATAGTGCAAAAACACCTGCAGGCACAAATTCTGTTGAAAAAGGGGTCGCATGGTGGAAAGAAATAACGGCATATGACAGAAGTGTGCGGCCTGATGCGTATACAGTGGGTGAAGTCTGGGAACCTACTTCCACTCGTGCACAGTATATGGCCGGGCTTGGTTCGGATTTTCACTTTGATCTCGGAACAAAAATAGTTGATGAAGTCCGGTCCGGTAATGCAGGTAACAACAGTTTTGCCAACGGACTGCAGGGGGAATACGAGCGGTACAGTGAGTCGAATCCGGATTATATAGACGCACCTTTCCTTTCGAATCATGATCAGAACCGCGTTGCCGGTCTTTTACGGGGACAGGTTCCACAGCTTAAGCTTGCAGCTGCCATGTATATTTTTGCAGAAGGTGTCCCGTTCATCTATTACGGCGAGGAAATCGGTATGATGGGTGGTAAACCTGATGAACAGCTCCGTACCCCGATGATGTGGAATAAGCCCGGTAAGGATAAACTTCAGGCAACATGGGAAACTTCCCGTTATAATAAAAAGACGCTTACCGTTGCGGAACAAACGAAAGATTCCGGTTCGCTGCTTCAATTTTATAAACGTATTATCCGCATAAAGACAGCTCATCCGGCTCTTTATAAAGGCCGTTTTAAGGCTGTTAATACAGGAAGTGAGTTTATATCTTCATGGGCAATGGAATGTGATACAGAGAAAGCGCTCGTGCTGCACAATTTATCGCCGGATAGTGTTACTGTTCAGACTCCTGCGGGATATAATAATCTTCCGATGGTGTTTACGACATATTCCGGTTCAGCGGTTAATTCCGACGGACAGATTTCAATTCCTCCGTTTTGCTCAGTAGTGTTAGCAGGCAGTAAATAATTAAAAAAAATCCTGCAGAATAGGACTGTTCTTTTTTATTGAAGAACAGTCCTTTTTTCGTTAACATAGTGATTCACGGTAAAAAAATGAACAAATTTTCAGCATATTTAAAACGCGAACCGGTTATGAGTACGGCACTTGTTCTGGCTGCAGCGGCAGTATGTATAGTGCATCCTTCCGGGGAACGTATTTTAGCCTGTATCAATATACGTGTATTAGCGCAGCTGTTCTGTCTTATGCTTACAATACAGGCTTTCCGAAGTATACGTGTGCTGGACGCTCTTGCCGCCGGAGTGCTTACTTTATGTTCTTCGATACGTGTATTGTTTTTTATACTCGTCGGAATGGTGTTTTTCTGTTCAATGATTGTAACAAATGATGTAGCGCTGCTTACATTTGTGCCGTTTACGCTTGTGATCTGTCGTAAAGCTGACAGTGACTCTGGTACGGGTGTCGTTACCCCTCATATGACTGCTGTGCTTGTCGTACTTGAAACACTTGCTGCAAATCTTGGGTCGAGTATTACGCCGATGGGAAATCCGCAGAATCTGTTTTTATATTCCTTTTACAAAATGTCACCGGCTGATTTTTTTGGAGTAACACTGCGTATCGGTATACCGTCTTTTATTATGCTCTGTACGTCAGTGCTGTATGAAACACGTAATTCGGGAAGAATCGAAGTACATATTGAGAAAGTATATATCGAAGGCAGGGGAAAGTGCAGTATATATACTGCAGTACTTATCGTAAATCTTTTTGCTGTATTTCGTATTGTGGATTACCGTATTGCGTTTGCGGTTACTGCAGTTACGGCAGCTGTATGCAATATACGTCTTTTTCTGCATATAGATTACAGTCTGCTGTGTACATTTACAGGGTTTTTCATTTTTACCGGCACAGTTTCGGACATTCCGGCTGTTTCAGATTTTCTGCGAAGCATATTGGACCGGCCGTTTTCTGTATTTGCTGCGGGAATCCTTTCCAGCCAGATACTAAGCAATGTACCGGCAGCTCTTCTTCTGTCGGGTTTTACACGGAATTCAAGACAGCTTTTGCTCGGAGTTAATATCGGCGGACTGGGGACGCTTATAGCGTCTCTCGCAAGTATTATATCATATAAATTGTTCAAAATTGAAAATGAAAACAGCCGGCACACTGATTATTTCAGAATATTTACTGTTTACAATTTTATCTTTCTTGTTGTTCTTACCGGTATTGTATGGGTGTGCGAATGTTATGTGTAACAGATATATCTTAGAATTTGTTTATTTGATATATTTGTGACACTTTCATCGCTGCCGGTCCAATTGACGTTGATGGGGCTGGCTGGTGGAAGTTAAGCCATTAGACTAAAATACGACCTTCGCGGCAGGCTGCGGGGTTAGAACTTTCTGATGGTACAGCCGCCGGGATTTTACTCCCGTACGAATAAAATGGTGTTTTTTACAGGGTTTTATTATGTGGAATGTTTTGTATACGATAATTATTTATCCGTTGATTCAGATTATTGAACTGGTATATGTTGCGTTTGATGCCACTTTTTACAGACACGGCGTCTCGATCATCGGCGTAAGTATTGCAGTCACACTCATATGTCTGCCGTTGTATATAGTCGCTGAACACTGGCAGCAGGTGGAACGTAATACCCAGAAACACCTTGAACCTGGCATAAAAAGAATCAGATCTGTATTTAAAGGGGACGAACAATATATGATGCTTTCCACCTTTTACAGGCAGAATCATTATCACCCGATTATGGCGCTTCGTTCTTCGTTCGGTCTTCTCATACAGATTCCATTTTTTCTTGCTGCATATATTTTCCTGTCGAATCTTCCTCAACTGAAGGGCGCAGGGTTCCTGTTTATTAAAGATCTTGGTGCACAGGATGCAATGTTTCATATCGGATCATTCCCGATAAACGTGCTTCCTGTAGCCATGACGGTCATTAACATGATTGCCGGCGAAATTTACACAAGGGGGTTCAAGCTCCGGGATAAAATCCAGCTGTATGTAATGGCAGCTGTTTTTCTTGTTATCCTATACAACAGTCCGGCAGGACTCGTTCTTTACTGGACGATGAATAACATTTTTTCGCTTGTAAAGAATGTGTATTATAAACTGCGTCATCCGGTGCGTGCATTGTATATTACTATTGTTGCGATGCTTTTTGCCGTAGATGTTTATTTTATTGCGACTGGTACATCTCTTGAAGAGGCAGGGTATATAGTAGCAGCAAGTATCCTTGTTCCGTTTATTCCTTTTTTGTGGCGTTTTATAAAGAGCAATATTGACAAGGAGCATTCCGGGCTGCTTGATCATAACGGTTACCGTAATATATTGTTTATTTTTTCGGCGGTGGTCTATGCAGTACTAACGGGATTCGTGACACCGAGCAACGTCATTGTTTCGTCACCGCAGGAATTTTCGTTTATCGACAGTTATACAACGCCGTTGTTTTTTTTGAATAATGCGTTTCTTCAGTCAATCGGTGCTTTTTTTGTATGGCCGGTCGCAATTTATTTTCTGTTTCCGAAAAAAATCCAGTCGTACTTTGCAACGCTTTTTGCCATGGCTGCCGTTGCCTCGATGGTTAATGCATTCCTTTTTCCGGGAAATTACGGATTTATTTCACCGCTTCTCATTTTTGAAAACGAAAACGGATTTAAATCAAGTGCAGGTCATATAGTTCTTAACAGTATGGCTATGTTTCTTGTTTTTGTCGGTATACTGGTGATTTTATATTATAAGCAGTTAAAGATACTTGCCTATGTGATGGTGATATCTGCTGTCGGACTTATTGGAGTCGGCATTAAAAACAGTGTTGATATAAATAAGGAATTTCAAAAACTTGCAGCCGTATATACGCCGAAACAGGAAGACGGTGTTGATCCCGTATTTCATCTGAGTAAGACAGGAAAAAATGTCTTTGTCATAATGATTGACAGGGCTATAAACGGCTATCTTCCGACTATAATGAATGAAGATCCCGCATTAAAGTCTGTGTACAGTGGGTTTACCTATTATCCGAATACCGTCTCGTTCGGATTTTTTACATTGCAGGGTGCGCCTGCTTTATACGGCGGATATGAATATACGCCGCTTGAAATTAACAAGCGCGATAAAGAAACGCTTGTAAGTAAGCATAATGAAGCCCTTGCTGTCCTGCCCCGTATTTTTTCAAAAAACGGATGGACGGCTACGATGGCAGATGCTCCATGGGCTAATTACAGCTGGATAAGCGACATGAGTTATATGCATGATTATCCTGAAAAAATAAACACGGTGCAGACGATGCGTAAATATAAGGACGAATGGTACCGGGAACACGGCAGTGTCATGCCTGCTGTCCAGAGTACGCTGAACAAACGGAATTTTATCTGGTACGGGCTTATGAAAGATATGCCTCTTACACTCCGTAAAGCAATATATAATGATGGAGATTACTGGGCCTCATCAAGTGTCGCTTCGCGCAATAATACATTCCTTAACAGTTACTCAGTACTTGATTTTCTTCCGAAACTGACTGCAACAGATGCCAAAACAAATACCTTTACCTATATGGATAACGATACGGCTCATGATCCCGTACTTTGTCAGGCGCCTGATTATGTGCCTGTTGAAACCGTAACGAACAGGGGAACGACGCAGTTTGCTTCAAGTGAACATTATCACGGTAATGCAGCAGCAATTCACCGTCTTGGCGACTGGATAAATTACTTAAAAGCGCAGGGGGTCTATGATAATACACGTATCATTATTTCTGCCGATCACGGACGTGACGTATATACAGGGGCGTTTAAGAAAGAACGGAAACTGCCTTTTATGCGTGAATACTGCCATCCGCTGCTTCTTGTGAAGAATTTTAATGCAGCAGGCGATATAAAAACAGACAATACATTCATGACGAATGCGGATGTTCCGACGCTTGCCGTAAAAGATGTTATTCCGAATCCCGTTAATCCGTTCACGGGTAAAAAAATTACCAGCGACGGCCGCAAGAAA
>JALNVF010000120.1 GCA_023231445.1 Treponema sp.
ATATATTGCCGGAGTCGTAGCGGCTTTACCCGAAGAACCTGGCGTTACTGCAGATAAAGCCGAATATGAACGGCGTATGAGTATCTGCAGCAGATGTGAAGCTTTTTCAGGCTGTATGTTCTGTACATACTGCCTGGACTATGTGGCTTACAGAGCTCATGTTCTTGCAAGTCGTTGCCCATATCCGGGTAACGACAAATGGAAAATCTGTAACGGTATATGACGTTTATACTGTAATATAGATATCCGTTGCAGAATTTTTTGAATACTTGTTTACATGTTTCGATAGTCCCTTGGAGAGACTCCCGTAACCTTTTTGAATATAAAACTGAAATAATGCGGATCATTGAATCCTACTTCATAGGCAATGTCCGCGCTTTTCATATCTGTTGATTTTAATAATTTTTTTGCCTGTTCTATTCTGACACTCGTTAGATATTCTATGAATGTCGTTTTACATTCCTGTGAAAAAATTGTACTGAAATGATTGGGACTGAAATTTACGGCTTCTGCCGTAGAGTGCAGGCAGATGTCCGGGTCCGCATAATTTTTGTCGATGTATTTTTTTGCACGGAGAATGACATCGGCGTATCTTCCCTGAATGTGCGCATTCCGATATTGCAGAATAGACGTAAGTACGCGCCTTATTTCACAGATAAAATTTTTTTCATTTTTGACTGCATTGTCCACGAATGAATGCGTAAGAATCTCCGGCATGACTTCTTTTATATTTCCACCAAGTTCTTCAATTACTTTTGATACTGCCATAATAACGTCGACAAGCAGGTAGGAGGCGATAATTGAAAAATGATCGGGATTTTCGCCAAGAAGCGCGATATATTCGGTAATAATCTGGTCGATCTCGCTCTCATCGGCATAATTAAGCCTGTCGACAAGGGGGTCATTCTCCTGAAGTACTATTGAACTGTCGTTTGATTTGTTAATGTCGTTGCTTCCGATTATTTTGTTCTTGTCCGAAAAATGGCATTGCTTTAATATGTAAGACGCGTCCTGAAAGGAATTCGCAATCTGTGTAAAATGATCAATGCAGGGACCTATCGCTGTTACTATCGTACAGCCGGTATTTTTAGACAGTTCGTGCTGAATCGTGTCTGCATAGTTGAAGGCACGGTCTTCACAGAATTCTTTTGTACTGTTTTTTACTATAGCAACGAATGTATTCGGTGCAAGAAAGAAACCGATGATATCCTGTTCATTGTTTGTAAGTTGAATGATATATGATTTTGCAGCAATAAGCTGATTTATGTCATTATCTTTTGAGTTTATCATACTTACGCAGACTATGTAGTAATGTGCTACAAGGTTAATATTGAAATCGGAAGCCTTACGAATTGCTGTACTTGAATCAATAGTTCCAAGCACGACGTCGGATAGAAGTTTTTCCCGCGAAAGCATGTAACTTGATTCAAGTTCTCGTTTCATACGCGCGATATCTGTAAACTGCTGTTTCTGCTTGTCCAGTTCCGAGGCAACTTTAGTAAGACACGCTATCATTTCGTCGAGTGTGAACGGTTTGAGTATATAATCTTCCACACCGATTGAGATTGCCCGTTTTGCATAATCAAATTCGTCGTGTCCTGAAAGAATAATAATACGTATCCATGGTTGCAGTTTTTTTACAGTCTGTGCCAGTTCAAGTCCGTCCATAAATGGCATCTTTATGTCTGTAATAAGGATATCCGGCTTAATATCCTGAATCATCGACAGTGCAATTTCTCCGTCTCCTGCTTCACCCGCAAATGTAAAGATGGAATGTTCCCAGTCTATTTTACTCCGGAGGCCTTCGCGGACTATTGTTTCATCATCAACAATGAATACACTATACATTTAAGTCTCCGGACAGATTTATATCGGCAGGTACAATGAACGAAACTCTGGTCCCCTTACTATATTCACTTTGTATATTGAGCGATACGGATTCATCATAATATAATTTCAGACGCTTGTTCACGTTATAAAGTCCGTATACAGATTTTAAATTTTCTATATCTGTTCGACTGTTCAGTTCGTCAATAACTTCCTTCAGTCGTTCCTGCGTAAATCCTATGCCGTCGTCTTCAACAGAAAACAGGATATGACTGTAATCAAGTCTGTCGGCTACAGCAGATGGTTTTGCTTTTTCACAGAGAAAGTGTGAACTTACGATTATTTTTCCGCGTCCTCGTTTGTTTTTTATACCGTGATAGATTGCATTTTCAACCAGAGGTTGTAGAACAAGTTTCAGAACGGGGAAATCGTCTATTCCTTCATCGACATTGAATTCGTAACTTAGTATATTATCATATCTTATTTTCTGGATTTTCAGGTAATTACGCACATGATCAAGTTCCTGCGATACTGTTATCCATTCATGGCCTTTACTCAGGGAAATGCGGAAAAAATCGGAAAATGCACGTGTTATTTCAATGACTTCATCAGTTTTGCCTGATTCTGCAAGCCAGATTATCGTATCGAATGTGTTGTAGAGAAAATGTGGTGTAATCTGTGCCTGCAGAGTTTTCATTTCTGCTTTCTGCAGATTCCGTTGTTCTGCTACGTTTTCATCGATAAGACCCTTTATTTTCCCTGCCATTGTGTTGAGATTGTCTGCAAGATGATCAAGTTCCTGGACATGAGGCTGCTCAGCTCGTGCGTCAAGATCTCCCTCGGCAATGCGTGAAGAAAGGCGTTCCATATCGTGGATTGGACGTCGGATATTTTCCGAGACCGATGTAAATGCATAAATCGAGATAATAATTATACATACACTGATTCCCAGTTGGATAAATGAAAGATTTATTGATGACCGTTTAATACCTTCATTTGTGTATGCTGCCGATTCGATCTCGGAGACAATAAAATTTTGAAGAATATCATACATGAGGGATGAAACACCTCTTATTTCATCCATTATTTTTTCATTCTCAGCCACTGAAGCATTCCTGGAAATTTGTTCACCAAGCATATTTACATAATTCTCAAGCGTTTTTTCTGTGCGGGATGCAACGACAAGCAGCTGACGATTTTTCTCATTTGCTGTCGATTCCATCATATCTGATATTCCGCTTCTGATTTGTTTGAGAATTATGTATTGTTTGCCGTCTTTGAATTCTTTTTTTCCGGCTACAATATCCCAGATTTCATCAGATATGTTGACTTTAATGATTTGATTTAATCGATTTGCCCGGCTGACATTCGTTATGATTTTATCATATTGCATTGTATGAATTTTTGAAACTATTATAGAATAAACTGTAGGAAATATCATGAGAAAAATGATAAGTATATAAGAAAACCGTAATTTTTTCTTGATGCTGTTAGTTTTTAAAAACATGTTCTGTCGTTACCACAAGTCAATAACCGCGGGGAGAAATGTTATCAAGATTGTCGTATTCTGTGAATACCCTTTCTTTTACATGAGTAAGTCGAGGTACAGTTTCGTGTACGACGAGCTTTTTTGCAAATTCCATTACCTTAGGACCGAGATCAGGATTGCATTCGACGACACAATTAATTTCTTTGGCACGCAGTTTGTCAATAGCTTCCTGTTGTGCGTCTACGCTGACGACTGTTATATCTTTACCGGTAGGGATACCGTTATTGTGCAGTACTTCAAGAAAACCGAGCATCATTCCATCATTTGAGGATACAATAATGTTAACAGGTTTGTCGTTGATTCTAAGTTTTTTGTCATTGTTTTTTAGAATAGTTTCGGCTATTTCTTTACCACGCGAGCGGAGGTAATCACCATTTTCACTGTAAATAATGGAAAACCGTTTATCTTTTCCAATAATTTCCCGGAATCCATCTCTGCGCCCGTCGGAAACTGACGAACCGTCAGTACCCCGTATTTCAAGAATATTTAACGGACCGTCTTTTCCGGCATACTTTTTTTCTAGAAAACGTGCTGCATTTCTGCCTTCCTCAAGGCTGTCCGTTCCGATATAACATGCATACAAACTGGAATCTGCCGTTTTGATTTTTCTATCACATATAATGACTGGAATTTGTGCATCTTTTGCTTCCCGGAGCACATTGTCCCACCCTTCCTGCACAATAGGAACGAAAGCAATAACGTCGACTTGATATACGATGAACGAGCGGATCGCCTTTATCTGGTTTTCCTGCTTCTGTTCCGCGTTTGCATAAAGCAGTTGTATACCTGCCTTTACCGCTGCATCTTTCATTGAGTTCGTATTAAATGTCCGCCAGGCACTTTCAGCGCCGATCTGTGAGAAACCTAGAATAATATTACTATGATGATCTTCAACAGGAATTCGTTCTTTTGTTTTTCGTGAACAAGCGGTAAAAATACCTGTTGCGAATATGTAGAATGAAACAGAAATGAAAAAAAATGATTTTTGCAATCCGTATTCCTCTTGTGTAAAATAATTATACACTGCATTTATAATATGTGCAAATTATTATAAATACCGGAAAAAAATGAAAGTCTGGAATAAAAAAACAAACTTTTTATTCCAGACTTTAGAATAAAATATTACAAACGTAAAATGTCATACTAAGATTGATAAGATACTTCATTTACTTCCTTTACTTCAGGACGTAAAATTATAAAAATTAATGCGGCGTTGCCGTTTAAATAGATTGATTAAGACTGTTTCATCTTAAGTTAAATGTTTTTTTAGAAAAATCGTGGATAATTTTTCTGTACAGACTTTTACTTGGAATAACGGTCTTAATGGCTTTTAAGTTAGTTTGTTCTTAAGGAGGATTAAATGAACAAAAAATTTGTATGTATGCTGGTTATTCTGCTCTCGGTAAGTCCGTTCGTTCTGTTCGCGAAGGGGAAAAAGAATTCTGGTTTGATTAAGATTGGTATCATTAACAATCCACCATCCGAATCCGGGTATCGCGCAGCGAATGTGGCTGATTTTGAAAAAGTGTTCACCAAAAAAAATGGGTATGCAGTTTCGACTTTCTACAGTCTGAAAAATGATGAACAGCTGAATGCAGCCAGTCAGTTTATCAACGACAAAGTTGATTATCTTCTTATTTCAGCTGCTGCTACCGATGGGTGGGATTCGGTCCTTTCCAGTGCAAAAGAGGCTGGTACCAGGGTCTTTCTTTTTGACCGTATGCTGAATTCAGATCCCGGTTTGTATGAAGCTGCTGTTGTCTCCAATATGGCACAGGAAGGTAAAACGGCGGTAGCGTGGTTAAAAGCTCAGAAATTACCGGTATATAATATCATTCATATTCAGGGTGCGATGGGTAGTGATGCGCAGATTGGTCGTACGGGTGCGCTGGATGCTGAATTCGCAGCCGGGACAATGAAAAAAATTGTACAGCAGACTGCTACATGGGATGAAGCTGAAGCAAAGAAAATTGTTGAATCGGTAATCAATTCAAAAGAACCGTTCAACGTTATCTATGCCGAAAATGACGGTATGGCAAAAGGTGCTGTTGCTGCACTTGATGCCGCTGGTATTACCCACGGAGTTGGAAAAGCTGTCATCGTAATGGGCTTCGACTGCAACAAATGGGCTCTGAGAGAACTTCTTGCTGGTAACTGGAATTATGATGGTCAATGTAGTCCTTTTCAGGCGGCTGTAATCGATAAAATGATTAAGACGCTTCAGGCAGGTGGAACGCTTACCTCAAAGAAAGTTATTTCTGAGGAAAAAGGTTTTGATGCAAAGACTATTACACAGAAAGATATCGATACGTATGGACTTGGAAATTAATTAATACCGTGACTTATTAATTGGAGAGAGCAGCGTATTAATGATATGCAGGCGCGGGGTGTGTGGTATTTTCGGCATACTCCGCGCTATTATTTTATATAATTTCAAAAGCAGAAAGGAGGTCCTTTCCGATGAAGAATGACATCGTCTTATCTATGCGTGGAATTTGCAAGACATTTCCGAGTGTACGGGCTTTGTATAATGTAGATTTTACTCTTTGTAAAGGCGAAATTCACGCGCTGATGGGTGAAAATGGAGCCGGTAAGTCTACTTTGATCAAGGTTTTAACAGGCGTATACCAGAAAGATTCCGGGCAAATCAGCATAGCCGGAGTCAACAAAGATATTACAATAAAATCACCGCAGGAGGCTCAGAATCTAGGTATCAGTACAGTTTATCAGGAGATAACCCTTTGTCCGAATCTTACGGTCGCTGAGAATATATTTATCGGGCGGGGAAAATATCATTTTGTAAACTGGCGTTCAAGAGAAAAAAAGGCAACGGAAATTCTTTCCAGACTCAACATACCGACGAGTGCAACACGGCAGCTTGGTACTTGTTCACTGGCAGTACAGCAAATGGTCGCCATTGCCCGTGCCGTTGATATGGAATGTAAAGTGCTCATCCTGGATGAACCTACATCCTCCCTTGATGAGAAAGAAGTAGCGTTGCTTTTCTCTCTTATGCGGGATTTAAAATTACGGGGTGTTGGTATTATTTTTATAACTCATTTTCTCGAACAGGTATATGAGATATGTGACAAAATAACGGTTTTACGGAGTGGTGAACTGATCGGAGAGTACAAAATAAATGATTTACCACGCGTTCAACTGATTTCTAAGATGCTGGGGAAAGACCTTGATGATATCTCCGAATTAAAAAATCGGAAATTATCACAGACCATGAAGGATGCTCCGCTTGTTTATGAGGCAAAAGGGTTATCCAGTGCAGAAGGTATTAAACCGTTTGACTTTTTGATTCATAAGGGCGAGGTGAACGGTTTTACTGGACTTCTTGGCTCCGGACGCAGTGAAAGCGTACGAGCCATATTTGGTGCTGATAGAATTACCTGCGGTGAAGTAAGAGTAAACGAAAAGAATGCAAAAATATCCAAACCCAAGGATGCCATGAAGTTTGGTATCGGATATCTGCCGGAGGACAGAAAACAGGATGGCATTATTGAAGATTTGTCAGTACGTGAGAATATTATACTTGCTTTGCAGGTAATGAAGGGCTTTTTTCGACCTTTTTCCAAAAGTGAAGCGGAAACTTTTGCAGATAAATATATTAAATTATTAGGGATAAAAACCGCTTCGAGGGACACGCCTATAAAATCACTTTCGGGCGGTAATCAGCAGAAGGTAATACTTGCCCGCTGGCTGCTCACCAATCCGCAGTATCTGCTGTTGGATGAACCAACACGCGGCATTGACATTGGTACGAAAGTTGAAATACAAAAACTCGTACTGAAACTTGCGGCAGAAGGCGTCAGTGTCACTTTTATTTCATCAGAAATTGAAGAAATGCTAAATACATGTTCCCGGCTTATTGTCATGCGGGATCGCAAAATAGTTGGCGAATTGAAGGGAGAGGAAATGACACAGGCTAAAATTATGCACACAATAGCAGGGGAGGCGACTCAAAATGGTTAAGTTAAAGAAACTATCAAATTCTCAACTGACTATACCATTGTTTGCTCTTTTTTTGGTAATCATATTTAATTTATTCAGGGATGTCGGTTTTTTTTCTATAAATGTTATCAGGAACAATTATGGAAATCTGGTACTGTCAGGGAATATTATCAGTATACTGAACGGAGGATCAGAGCTTGCTGTTCTTGCGATTGCCATGACTCTGATAACATCGGCAACAAAAGGGCAGGATATAAGTGTCGGTGCACTTGCAGCGATTGCGGGCAGTGTTTTTGTCCGTGTACTTCGGGCAAATCAAATTACAATGCCGGTTATTCTTCTTGCTTTTCTGGGAGCCTGTATTGTTGCGATTCTTTTTGCCTTGTTTACGGGTACATTGGTTGCCTTTTTCAATATTCAGCCGATGATTGCGTCATTGATACTGTTTACTGCCGGACGTCCGATAGCATATTGGATAAACGGAGGAGCAACGCCTACCGTTGAAAGTCCGTTGTTAGACTGTATTGGAAGCTTTATTCCAGGTATCCCTATACCCAGTCCAATTCTTATCGTAATAATATTCGGGATACTTGTTTCACTTGTTTTACGTTTTACTAATCTAGGACTATACACACAAGCTGTTGGTATAAACGAACGGGCGGCACGTTTGAACGGGATCGATCCTGTTTTTATAAAACTGTTATCATTTATAATACTTGGTGTTTGCGTTGCTATTGCAGGTTGTATAAATGTCTGCAGAATAGGACTTATTAACCATGAAACTATACTTATTGATATTGAAATGGACGCTATTTTAGCAGTTGCAATCGGAGGAAATTCTCTAAGTGGCGGGAAATTCAGATTGGCCGGGTCTGTAATAGGGGCTTATATTATTCAGGCATTGACGATTACACTTTATGCTATGAAAGTCCCTTCAACCGCTGTAAAAGCCTATAAGGCGATCGTTATTATAGCTATCGTTGTAATAGGTTCGCCTGTTGTGCATAAATATGCCAACGAATTTCGCGAAAAATTTTTTAGAAAACCGATGGTAGTAACGGAGACTAACTGATATGACAAGTAAAACAGCTAAAAATTTATTTTCAGGGATATTGAAAAAAAAACCAGGAGAGCCTATTTCAAGTACTGCTTTACTCCTGATCATAACGGTTTGTGCATTTTTTGCAATGTACCTGCTTGCCATGATCATCTGGGGCGGCGGATTCCTGAATCCTCAACAGTTTTTTGATATTTTTAATAATAATGCATATTTAATCGTGATTTCCTGCGGGCTGACTGTAGTTATGATAGCAGCCGGTATAGATATTTCGGTTGGAGGCATGATCGCGCTGGTAACCATGACATGTGTTATTTTTCTGGAAGATCATGGCGGAAGCGTAATAGGTTCAATGTTTTTGGCTTTGGGTATAGGATTGGCGGTAGGAGTAGTCCAAGGATTTTTGGTATCATATTTGAAGATACAACCATTTATTGTTACTCTTGGGGGAATGTTTTTTGCGAGAGGAATGACAACCATTGTCAGTGGAGTTCCGCGTACAGTGACCAGCAAAGCCTTTCTCGCTATTAAGAATTTTCGTATTATTATTCCAGGTATCGGTTCATATGGAAAGGCCGGTAATTTTATACCAGTCAAAGTTGAGCCAGGTGTAATAATAGCTTTAGTGATTGTATTAGTTATATGGTGGATCTCCAAATGGACACGATTTGGCCGCAACCTTTATGCAGTGGGCGGTAACAGTCAGAGTGCGTTAATGCTCGGTATCAATGTCAAACGAACGACATTTTTTTCCTATGTGATCAGCGGAGTATTGGCCGGAATCGGTGGCTATATTTATCTGCTGCATACCGGAGCAGGGAACGCATCTAATGCAACTGCAGCAGAAATGCAGGCAATTGCAGCTTCCATTATCGGTGGGACGTTATTAAACGGCGGTGTCGGTAGTGTAATTGGTACACTTTTCGGTGTTCTTTCTTTAAAGACGATCAGCAATATTGTAATTGCTTCCGGACTCCGGGAACCGTATTGGCAAAGTATTACCACCGGGCTTATGTTGTGCTTCTTTATACTGCTTCAGAGCGTGATCCTTACAATTCGTAAGAAGAGAGGCATAAGTTTATAAGAAGTGATATTATTATATAGATACAGAAGGTAATCCCCGGTTGTACCGGGGAGATTTGTGAGAGTTTTACAATCCGGGAGCATAAAAGAACATCTCTCGGCAGAGAGAGAACGATAGTGGAAGGGTATATGTGTCATGATTTCATACACATGTTGTTAATAGGAATACCACCAAGATAAACTCTGCCCATTTTTATTCTTGACATCATTCCCGTTCTTTTGTTATAGTGCATATGTTATATTCCGGGGGTGTAGCTCACCTGGCTAGAGCGCTTGCATGGCATGCAAGAGGTAGTCGGTTCAAGTCCGATCA
>JALNVF010000121.1 GCA_023231445.1 Treponema sp.
AGTAAAGGATAATTCTATCCTTGTGGAGCGAAGACCTGGAACAACGGTTAATTTGCTGGATTCTATTGTTTTCGTATCACCCTCAATCCCTGGTGGTCTTGATATATTGAGTGTAATCTTCTCCTTTGCCCACGGATGCCATTCTGGTTGCCATGTCCCATCGGTTGAATGCTGTTGAATCACTGGTAACCCTGTTGCCTCTACGTGCCAGATCGGACTGGCATTAAGCCTCCAGATCTCAGTCCATTTAGTTGTGTCTGCTGCAATCAGAGTCAGAGAAGACTGCTTCTTCAACACAGAACTCCACTGCATGGTTTTAACCTTTGGGCCCATATTTATTTCAATGTTATTATCACTGACCTTATAGGCTTCATCTGTTACAGATTCACCTGTGACAAGAGGGATTTTTAGATACACAGACGTGCCTGTTGGGGAAAGACGCGTGATTGTCGACTCCAGAGACCATTCAACACCAAGATGCAGTGTCCGTTCTATTTTAATGAGCGGAGGAAGTGTCGACTCACCAAAGTTCTGTTTGCCTTGTTTCTCTTGTTTTATGAATTGTAACTGGCCCTCAGGAACGTTATTGACATCCAGGCCCTCAACTGACCATCCATCGTCACCTGTAAAATGAACAACATGGGGTTTTAGAGGCAGGCTGAATTGGAAATCAGATGTATTAATCTGACCCGTTAAAAGAATAGTATTTTGTCCTTTTGGCAGTAAAAACCACAGGTTTTTTTCTTTGGAAAGAGCTGATTTGTTTTCCTGGTTCAGTTTGATATTATTCCAGGAGATGTCTTTTCCTGTGGGAAGAGGGACAGCAGCATTCTCATAGCTATTTGCAGATATTCTTACTGAAATTATTGTATCTTTCAGATTAATATCCATAGAATTAAAGTCTGCACAAAAGGGAAAACATTCGGCGGGTTCAGTTAATCTTTTTTGAAGTGTTTCCAGAAGTTCTTGAGTTGGGTACTGGGAGCAGAAAGTACCGGGAACAATTGCAAACAGCGAACAAAACAGGATTATTGATCCAGAGGCCTTGGCGCCTCGATTAATATCAACCAGATGAAATGTAACCTCTTCGTCCCTCGTGCCCTTGTGGAACATCAACAATGCAAGGAGATAGACAGCTGCGATTTTTAAGAGGATAAGAAACATGTTTATAAAAGGTGAGATGAGATACAAATTTACGTTCAGGGAAGCATCTACCGGTCCATTCCAGCTCAGCTGTACAACGTTCCATATTCTGTTTGGTACTCCCGGGCCTGCCTGAACCTTAGACCGTGGATCAAATTGTTGATCCAGACTTTTTTCTTTTTTTACTGGTACTCCTGACATCTGTAATGCATCTACTGCATAGTCAGCAACAGATCCCGCAAGAGTTCTCTTCGCTTCTGATTTATTGATTTGCGCATTCGGGGCCTGATATTGATTTATCTGGCTGGAGTGAGGCATTTCAAGTTGAGGATAAAATCCTTCTCTCAGTTGTTTAACTGAGTACGGCAGGATTACTATTACCAAGCAAAGAAGTAAAATTACTTTTCCCCTCTTCACAGCTTTTATATATTTAAAATGAGGAGCAGTTTTTATGATTGCAATACAGCTCAACACGGCGAGCCATAGATATACAGGAGCATCCAAATCATGATATGAAAGGACGAGTGCGATTAAGGAAACTATTGCTGCTGCAGCGCCAAGAATTTTAAAACATGCAATCACGATGATCAGGATAATAAAACAGTCGAGCAACGTCCACATTGAAACCCAACTGTGCGCAGAATCGACCCCTTGTGCGTAAAAAAGTTTCCATCCTGGCTGCATTACCAGTTCCGCCGACAGCTTTTCAATGGTTTGCCCCCAGCCTCCTGCAGGGAATAATCGTGTCCCTTCTATTCTGCTCACCGCCTGTGCTTCTATATTTCCCTGTCTGACCTCGACACCTGCTCTCTCATTATCTTCAATTTTTGTAATAAGCTGGTCTTGATTATTGATTCTCATGCGTCCCAGTTTTGCAGGATTTTGCATCTCCAGACGAGGGCTTTTATGCACAACTCCTGAAAGAGTATCTTCTACGGTTATACCTTTTCCACTTGCATCGAGCCAGAATATCCGGGAGAGGTTGAAAGCGTTTGGAGCAGGCTCTGTATCACCTCGTTTGATCGTTTCAAAAAGCATTGATTCGCCCTTTTTAACCAGATAGGCAGGCAAGGAACGCCACTCCCGGGGAATCGATGTCTGGCCTGGATCTACAGCCGGGACTCCAGATATTTTAACCATCCGAAGAGTGTTTCTTGATGCAAAACTCCAATACTCGTGGTCTGGTCCATGTGATGACACATTAAAATGCAGGGCATCGACAGGCCCTTTTATTCTCGACGTATATATTATCTTGTAATTTCCTGCCCTTGCCTGCATATGAATTTTATGATCTGGACCAAGATTAACTGGTAAAGAGCATTGCAGTTCAATGGGAATTTGATTCTCTGGCGGCATCCAGTCGATAATTAATTCACGTGGCTTGCCTGCTACCTGGACATCGATCTGAGTTGTTATCAGCATCGGGATGCTGTCTGTTATGTGTCGATAGACCTGGGTTTGAACCACATCTCGTTCTTGTTGATCAGCATTTGTTTTTTGGGAAAGCCACAAAGTATTTTTTCTAATATCAGCTGTTTGTTCTTTCCCGTTCACCGTAAGCGGAGAGACAAGGCCTGTTCCTGGGGAGAGGGAAAGAGACTCTGGCAGAGAGTCCCATGTAAATTGCCCTTCAACGGTGTAATCTCCTGGCGACTGTACAAAAATAGCAGGGAAACCATTATTGCTCACAACCAAAGCGGATTTCTCGTTTATCGACACAGCTTGAGGCCAGTGCTGTTCCTTTCCAGGTAAGACAATCCAGCCCTTCTTCTCCATTTTCCAGTGCTGCTTGAAATTTCCTCCGGACGAGTTGACGTCCAGCTTCAAGGTGCCTGGCCAGATACAAAATTTCTGTTTTCCTGTATAGGATGACGTGCAAAGCTGCTCTTCCTGATTATGCAGCACCCATGGAACCCACTCTTTCAATGACTCTGGAACCTCCGCTTTTGCTGCAACAACGGGTGAGGCAAGCAGCACGCCGACAATAACCAGCAATAATTCGTAATATAATTTTCTTTGAAAAGTCATTGTTCACCCTTTCCCTGTATGCGAGCAAATTTTAGTGTCTTGCTGATGAAAGTCTGCCAATCTTTTTAATGTAAACTATATGCAAAAATTATTTAGAATAAAACCTAAAAAAGTTTTGTAGCGCCTGTGTTATCGAAATTGATGAAGAACAAAAATTTACCTGTCCAACTTTTTCTTCGTCAAGGCGGGCGTATCGGAGGTTTGCAGGGACCTTGAAGAGCCTTGTATTTCGTTCATATTCAAGGCCCATGAGGAGATTCGCCGCCGGTATAACGTTGATCACGGAGTCTAACGCTTACCTGGAGTCTATTGCTTACTTCGACGTCTCGTTCTTCGCTTTGTCGGAGGATAAATTTTTTGACGGTAACGAAGGAGATGGGCGAAAAACGAGTTATTCAAGGGTCCCTTATGTTTGATGACGTGTCCCTGACTGTCAGGCAACTTTCCAATCGGCTCACCACACATACATGCTCGATTCTTTGTTCATGATGTTGAGGTCCCGCGACTCTGAACATGGTGCGAGGGCTGCCCCATAGCAAACATGAAGTGGCAACAGGTGCTCTTCCCGTGGGTGGCAAAAACGGGCTCCTGGTGCTTCTATCCAATGGCTCAACCTTCTGGCTCGTTCTTCTTCGGAATACTCCGGGCTGCAGCATGAGTCGTGCAGCCATTGTTCAAAGGCATGGTTTAATTCCCGTGTTTCTGTGGTCTCAGGAGTAAAAAAGGCCTTGAAATTGTGAAACGAGAAGCCTGAACCGATCAGCAATACATTCTTCCGGCTTAAACCGTGCAAAGTCGTTCCGATGGCAATATGGCTCGAAGGGTCCAGAGACGTCAGGAGAGAGAGCTGGACACAGGGAATGTCTGCTTCGGGATACATGATCTTAAGAGGAATGAAAATGCCATGATCAAAACCTCGTTCCTGATCCAGTTTTGCCTGTATCCCGGATTTACTCAGCAATTGATACAACTCGCGGGCCAATGCCGGTTCACCTTGACATGGATATTTGATCGCATAAGATTCTGCCGGAAAACCATTGTAGTCATATATCAATGGGGGCGTTTTTCCGGCAGTGATCGTGACAGCGTCCTCCTCCCAGTGCGCACTGACGACAACAACAGCATCAGGACGGCGGATGCTGGCAGCCAGCTCCTTTAAACATATGACCATCTCGCTGTGTCGAGGCTCTTTCAGCAGTGGCATCGGACCACCACCATGAGAGATAAACAGGGCTTTAGGGCTGTGGTTCATTGTTGTGCTCCTTTTGACTGCTGACCATTTATTATCAGGTCAAGTCTTGGGTTGACTTGCCCTGAGCTGCTGACAAACGTCCAGATATTCCTCTTGTTCAACTTCCGTCCGAATCAGCGAACCCTGAATGTGGATAATGATCGTGCTCACTGTGCTGTGGCGTTGGTGAAGCGCCTGGTTGGGTGATTTCTAATTGATTATCTCACATTATGTTGTACATTATTTGTTACATTATTTCCCATGTAATGATCTTAACCTTTTGTATATACGTTTTTATTTGTTACATTTAAACATTCATTGTAAGGCGAATTGTGAAGGAAATAATGACTTTTAAATCTGGGAAATTTCACTTCACCCAAAAATTTGATGAAGCAAAAATCAACAACCTTCTTGTCCGGGCAATAGTGTTGAACGAAACTGTTGTGGACCTCCCGGTTTTACCTGAATTGTCAGTTCGCTTAGAGCCCGATATCATGTACAGCTCAATATCCGGCACCGCAATGATAGAGGGTAACGCAATAATCGAAGAAGATGTTAAAAAGATTGCTGAAGGAGAAGACCTTGACCATTACACTCAGAAAGATAAGAAAGAAGTTGAAAACCTTATTAAGGCGTATGCCTGGTTGGCAAAAATAGAGCCTTTGGGAACACCTTTTGTTTTAACCGAAAAAGGTATCAAAGAAGTCCACTCTATCATAACATCTGATGTCGTTTATGATAGCAACATGCCTGGGATGTACAGAAATGTTAAAGTTTATGTAGGTGACAAAGCACATGGCGGTAGCTATACACCTCCAAAAATTTTAAGCGACATCAAGACTCTAATGGCTGCATTTGTTGACTGGATTAATAGTGAAGAAATCCTGTCACTAAATCCATTTATAAGAGCAGCCTTGGCGCACTATCACTTATGCTTAATTCACCCATTTGCCGATGGTAATGGACGAACAGCCAGAATGATTGAAGCGTTTCTGCTTCAATCGGCAAAAATAAAATATGTCCCTAAGAAGATCTCTGATTTCTATTATCGCAATGTAGATGATTACTACATTGCTTTTTCGAAAAGCATTAAAAATAAAAAAGATGTAACTCCTTTTGTGGAATTTGTATTAACAGGAGCTATCGAAAGTCTGGAAGGCATTAAGAAATCAATTATCTATTCTATTAGAAAATTCTCTTTGAGAGATTTCTATGCATTTGAAGTTAAGAATAAAAAAATAACCAGACGGCAATTTGAATTGCTCCTGTTGTTGCTAGATAACCCGATTGAAATTTCATTAAAAGATTTGTTTGAAAAACGACCATTCTCTCTGGTTTATAATAAAGTGACCACACAAACAGCTCGTCGAGATCTCAAAAATTTAATAAACATAAATATACTGAATACTACAGGAAATAATAAATATTTTCTGAATTTTCGAGCATTGGGATAATTGTCATTTAGAAGATAAAAAGAGCCACGTTCCTGGATGAATTCCTTTGAACTGTTGGTAAATGGTTCTCTACTGATTCGATAATTATTATCTTGTACGAAAAAAAAAATGATCTCTGATTTTCTTCAACGTATCCTGATTTACACCGTCTACGAAAAAGGGCTGGTTGCCCAACCCTCTGCGTACGATTGCTGCGCTGCGTATAAAAACCGTTTAGATATTCAATACAGTACGAACAGTTGCCATCAGGCGTTTCTCCCCGCAGGTGATAGTGACTCGACAGCAGGGCGAAACCTTAAAGTTTGACATTTTGTTATGTATTGATCTAATAATGAACCGTCAACCAAAGAGTTGTTATATCTGGTGCAGTCCAGGTTACTTGATGTTTTTGATGAGCTCCAATATTTAAATAGTCACCTTCTTTTAGACATACAGAAGATTTATTATCGAATGAAATTATTGCCTCACCTTTTAAAACTAACACCCATTCATTCTTTTCCTGGTCATACCAGCCTGAATCTGGTGAGCTGTGACCTTTTGATATTATTCGCTCAATTTTTACTTTTTTGTTTCCAGCTAAATTTTCAAAAACCTCCGCAGATAAATCATCAGGGATAGCCTCGAATATATTTTTCACTTGCGCAATCTCCGAATTATTCAATGATTTCTGAACCGTCAATCATACATTACTCCAATCTACACCCAAATTGGTAAAACACTTCCGGCAACACACCACAGCACTACGACCAGCGGAGAAACCCGCCACGCAACCAGCAGTCCAAAGGCAACAAGGGCGATTGCCAGGTCAACGGGGCTGGATATTCCTGTTGTAAAGATAGGATCATACAACGCCGCGCCCAGCAAACCCACAACTGCCGCATTGATACCGGCAATGGCGTTGCCTGCTGTAGAGTTGTGAAACAGGGCCTGCCAGAAGGGGAGAACTCCGGCGACCAGCAGGAACCCCGGGAGAAACATAAAGCACAGGGCCGTTGCTGCTGTAAGCAGGGGGGTGCTGGCTGGTAAAATTACGGATCCAAGATATGCGGAAAAGGCAAACATCGGTCCTGGAATGGCCTGTGATGCACCGTACCCTGCCAAAAACTCACCAGGCGAAACCCAACCTGAGGAAACAACCGAATCCTGAAGCAATGGCAGTACAACATGACCGCCGCCAAAAACCAGTGCGCCAGCTCGATAGAATGCTTCCGCGACAGGCAGTAATCCGGATTCCCCAGTGGCCAGCGTTGGCAGCACCACCAGCAAACCGACGAATAGCGCAATAAAAATACCCCCGGTGCGCACCCCAAAGGGGATCGGAAGATCGCTTTTTTCATTGGCTGTAATGTCGCTATGAAGAAGAAATATTCCGGCTGTTGCAGCCAGCGCCACAACGGCCAGCTGAGCTATAGCAGAGCCGAGTATGAGTAAAGCGGCAGCAGAAAGGATGGCAATGGTTTGCCTCGGTGTATCGGGGCACAGTTTTTTGGACATACCCAGAAGTGCATCGGCAACTACGGCACAGGCCACTATCTTCAGACCATGAACAGTGGCCTGCCCGACGGCGCCGGAGAGAAGGGGGAGCGCTGCTCCAAACCCGACAAGTAAAATGGCTGACGGCAGCGTAAAAGCCAAAAAAGCAGCCAGCCCGCCGAGCCATCCTGCGCGCAGCAAACCGATGCTGAATCCCAGTTGACTGCTGGCGGGGCCAGGCAGGAACTGGCAGATTGCCAGGAGGTGCCCGAACTGGCTGTCGTTGAGCCAGCGGCGGCGTTCGACGAATTCGGCTCTAAAGTACCCCAAATGTGCAATTGGTCCGCCGAATGATGTGAATCCCAGCTTCAGAAAAGCCAGGAACACCTCCAGGATACTTCGAGCACTTGCGGCATATTTCTGATTTTTAATCATGCGATGACGGTGCCTCTTGATGGCTGATGTGCAGGTATGCGGCAATCTTCAGCGAGTTGGAGTGGGGTGGGATAGAACGGGGAATCGACTGGTTATACAAACTTTTTTTGGCTTCTGATCCCTTGTTTAATACTCAATAGAGTAACTTTGATATAAACAGAGTGGAATGTCATAATTGTTTTTATTTCTGGTATGCCTTTTTATGCATTGCAGGGAGTTGATCAGGTTGAAAAGTCTTTGATCTGCCATGTTGGTTGCACACTTTAGAGCATAAGAGGAAGGCCATGATCCTCCTGCACCAGTTGCCTGTCCTATGACCATGCACGTTGAGTCAACGTAATCATGCCATTTCGCCTGGTGATCTTTAAATAAATTGGCCAGAAATTCTCCGTTGTATGGCATGTTTTTCTTTAATTCATCTGAAATTTTCAGGGCCAGTGTCTTTATTTTGCGGCTCTTTTTGTCTAACACCTCCTTCTGGCTTAATCCTGCATACATGGCACTGGTGTCAGGCCAGTCATTCTTGTCAGCTGCCTCAGCGGTATTACAAAAGAAAATGAGGAGAATGGTGATTATATATTTCATATATTTTAAAGTGTAGTCTGGCGTTTATTGGTTGTGTGCTGTTTGCGGAATAGGGTGAAATGATTCGTTATGATTCATGGCTAATATTTTTTATTACATGTCCCCTGGATACAGAGTAGAGAGCAACCACTACAACTGCGAGTTCCAGTAGCATGGGCCAGTGCTGAGAAAAAGTGAATGAAACATTATCAGATATTTTATTCACTTTGAAGATCAGTATAAAGAAAATATAAACGCTACAGTGACGCTCCATCCTTCAATGGATAGAGGTATCCATAATGTTCTGCCAAGTGCTGTGAACAAAATTTTCTTATTTTTCTTCATGTCGATTTCTCGAAAGCCTGACAGGTAAACGGTCAGATTTTTTTCTCATTTTTAATTACGTAATAGAATACCCCTCAGCTCGACAAAAGAGTGTCCAGTGAATGGTACTCCAGTCGTTTCAGTTGGAAAACTTTATATACTTGCTATACAACGGAAGTGCCATTATTGCAGACCCCACAATCGCCAGGAAAATAGAGGACGACAGATAACTTTTTGACCATCCGCCGCGGGATGGCAGGAGTACCATAAAATCAGGTGATGTGGTGCAGGCGTAAATAATTATACCCACCCCAAAAGAAACCGTGAAGATCTTCAGCAGATATTGAACGATGGGATGGTGATTGAAATTTTTTTCTACAAAGAGATAGAAAAAAAAATAAATAAAAGGAGTGAAAAAAAGAGTATCAGAGTCAAGCAGTGAGGAGAGAGAGGTCATGTCCTATATCCTTCTGTAGTCAAAAGATCTTTTATCCAGAGTCATTTTGAGCGAATCGAGCGCATTGATACCGTTTGCTTCAGTGGGTATCTCATTCGAATCTGAAATATAGTGAATAAACACAAATCACAAAATCATCTAAAAAGGCTTAAAACCAAATACCCTGAGTTTGATACTGAAGACTTCTGAAATTGTATTGAGAGTTCCTGACGCAGAGATTCTTCGCAATGGATACGCGCTTTCTACGGCTCCGCTGCCGCTGGGAGTCTCTCTACGGTAGATTTCTTCATCATTCTCCAAATTGTTGAAGTTCTTTTATTTTATTTATCATACCATCATTCTTTAATACTTTATGACCTTTGTCTGATGATGTGAAATATTGGGAACCAATCGCTGTTATATAGCTAGTTTTTGGGTGTTTATGCTTATCAAATATAGACATTCCTAAAAATCTATTTTCTCCGTTTGTAATACTAAGAATATCAAGAATAGTGGAAGCTGTAGAGAGCGAATTCATGCCGTGAACATTTAATGAAGAAGGTCGTAAGCCTTTTTTGTAAATTATAAATGGTACTCTATCTACAAAATCATTATTTTTAATATTAAAAGCCCTTTTGAATTTTGGACTTGGATATGAAGCATGGTCAGTGGTGAAAATTATA
>JALNVF010000122.1 GCA_023231445.1 Treponema sp.
ATCATTACATACCATCTGCCTTCATATTCGGCTGCAAGTACACCGTCTTTTGGGGACATGGATGTGCCGGAATTCTGCAGAGATGTAAGATAATTCTGCAGACTGTATTCTCCGAGCATGAACGGATCTTCCTCCAGATTTTCGAGAGAAGAAAATGTAAAAGCACTATATGCCCTTGCAAGGGCGTTTTCCGCAAAAACCTGTGCTCCGTTCTCTGAAGACAATTCACTGACAGCTTTATCGTCGAGAAGATTCCAGCGGTATTCATGCACAAAGCCGGTTATCTGGCCAAGCCCTGCGGAATCAGAATAGAAAGAAACAGACTTAAAACGCGGACTGTCCTTAAGCCGGCTGTATACTTCCTCCGCAACTGATTTTGCAGCAGAAAAATCTTTGTGCGACACTAGGATGAACACATTCAGGCCTGTCATCTCCGTAAGTTTTTCATCTGCCACTCCCATCGCTTTTCCAATATCAGGTTTGGGAAGCATATTGAAAAGATCCGCATCAAAATTTACAGAACGGCTTCGTGCTACAATAAACAGACACGGAAGGATGACTGCCAGATGAAACACAAGCCAGATAACGGCAAAAGTTTTATTGCGCGGTAAAGTTTGCTTTTTCATCGGCAGACAGCTCCATGGGATATTTCTGATCAGTAAACGTGTAGGTAATTGTGTTGCCGCCGGATTCTGTCATAACAATCGTATCAAATTGTGTACCACTTTTCGATACAAGACCTCCCAGCGACAGTGATTTCATGACTGCTGTCACAGTTTTATCCTTCGGTGTAAGGACTGCATTCCATCTGCCGTTTTCAGAAGTAAAATTAATATTGAAATTTTTATAAATGTTTTCCGTATTTCCCAAAAATATCGAAGAAAGTGTTGTCGAAATACTCGTGAATATCTGATTATTCGAAGCGTCGATAACACTCTTTGTCCCATCCGGTGTAATCTGGACAACAGATTTCATACCGACTATAA
The DNA here is from genome assembly GCA_023231445.1 of Treponema sp. GTDB lineage: Bacteria > Spirochaetota > Spirochaetia > Treponematales > Treponemataceae > Treponema_D. The sequence continues at coordinate 987 of JALNVF010000122.1, forward strand.
GCGTGGACGGAAACGGTTTCATTGTTTTCCACACAATTCCCTCAAGACAGAAAATAAATGTCCCTGTTGATTTTAACGACCGTTTAGCCGCATTAATCGTCTTAACCTGAGAAAAGCTGCCGGTTGTATTCGGGTGCTGTGCAAGCTGCGCACATATGGTATCGAATGACATGTTTTCTGCAGCATATACGGACGATACAGCTGCAATAAAAATTGCAGATGCTATACTGATAAAATGCTTTTTCATAATTCACTTCCTTGTTGTCAGTCCTGCGAAGCTAATAGATTCTCTACTTTTTTAATAAACGTCTCCGGACAGATAAAACTTGACTCTCCCGTAGAAATATTTACAGCCATCTGCGTACTTTCTGCTTTTGTCGTAAGGATTCCGGTTTTATCGTTATATATTTCATAATTTATCTTTATGCGGTTCTCATATTCAACAAGGACTGCTTTTACACGGGCCGTCTCTCCGAATCTGAGGGAACGTATATATTTTATTTTTATATCTGTCACCGGAAACGCATACCCGTCGTCCACCATCTGCATATATCCGTAACCGATACTGTCGAGCAGTGCACAACGGCATTTTTCCAGATATTTTACATAATTTCCGTGCCAGACAACCCTCATGGAATCGACATCATAAAATTCAACCGGAAATACGATTTCCGCACTGACAGTTTTTGTTTCCATTACCGCCTCCGGTCAGACAGCACTGCCTGTCCCGCCCAAAAATTGTAAAAATTGTACCATTGAAAAGGATATTCAATGCAATGCTTCTGCAGTTCGAAGACATACTGCCTGCACAATTCTTTTATTCTGCTCTCCTTTTCAGAACGACTACAGCCTTCAAAAGTTACAGAAGATTTTTTCACGTACATATTGTATTTTGGTTTAAGCATAAAATCTTTTTCGCGCAAAGCAAAGAAAAAATAAACCGGCACATTCAGAAGACAGGCAAGTACAAACGTACCATAAGGAAATTCTGCATCCTTTCCAAGGAATTTATTGATTATGACTCTGTTTCTCGCTTTTGCCGATGTGCGGTCTCCGGTAATAACAACCATTCCGCCTGCTGCCAGTCTGTCGCTAAGAAGGCATATAGTATCAGGACCTATTTCTGCAGAGTTTATTAAATTCAGGGAGACCATGGGATTGATTTCCTTCATAGCCCTATTGAACACCGCAGTAGAGTTAAGTTCCATTATTATTGTAACAGGGACAGATTTTCCTACCCCTGTTTCGTTATATACGGCAAGACTCCGGAGCATTTCGATATTTCCCAGATGAGAACCGATCAAAAGTGCACCTTTTCCTTGCATCAGCTGCTGCTTCAGGACAGCTGCATCATCGTTCTGGAAATTTATATTATCAAGGCTCATCTTACGTGACCAGCCTTCTATTTTTTCAAGAACGCATAATGAAAAAGAAATTATCTGACGCAGCGGATCCGGTCTCTTTATTTTTTTATTCTCTGTATAAAGCATAAATTGTTTCTGGTATAACGTACACTCAGTACGCGCCCTTGAAGAAAAGATAAGATAAAAAAAGCCTGCTGGATAAACCAGCATATTGACAACCGGCAGTGGCAGATGTGCAACAAGTGAAATAAGCAGCTTTACAGGTCCATTGCCGAGAACCTGCTCTTTTTCTTCCGCCCAGTGAAGTTGAGTTTCATCAGTCACGCTGTTTTCTCCATATGGAAGCACGGACAAGAAGCAATGGCAGACGGACTATCATACCGGCGCACAGGCGGCTGAAAGTTCCTGCTATATGCAGATTATCGCGGACTATCCTGAAATTTGAAATACCACTCTCCGGATACGTTACGTGAACACTACGGGAAATAATGTGTACTCCACTCCACGACAGATGGACCAGAATATCAATATCATACCCCATACGTCCGTCAATCAGCGAATGATCAATAATTTTAATATATGGCGCAACCGGATAGACTCTGAATCCGCACAATACATCCACAGGCTCTCTGCTCACTGTACATATTCTTGCAAGTCTGTTTGAAATTTCACGTCCGTTTTTTCTGGATAACGGAACGGACTCATCATATTCGGGATACCCACATATAACTGCGTCAGGATGCGTTGCCGATTCAGACAGAAAAAAAGGAACTCGAAATATATCATGCTGCCCGTCGGAATCAATCTGAAAAACATGAGTAAGCCCAAGCTCCGCGGCCTTCCTTACTCCGTCGTTCACGGCCTTTCCCTTTCCCCCGTTTTTCGGACGCGTAACAAGTACGACTTCTTCATGTGCTGCAGCTACAGCTGCAATCTCAGCATGATTGTCAGCATCATTACCATCATCGACAACTATAACGGGTAATCTGTATACAAGAAGCTGACTGACAACAGTTCCAAGCGTCGCACCATGATTATACACCGGAATAACAAAACCGGTTTTCATCATACAGCAGGATTCTCCCAGGCAGCAGCAGTAAATGTACCCGAAGAATATACTTTTCCCGGTTTTTCTGCGTCCCACAACGAATAAGAAACGGTACTTTTTTCTCTGTTTAGTTCAAGTTTCAACTCCACGACCGTATCGGGTCTTATTGGTGCTGAAAATTTTATACGATGGATTCTCGGGACATACCGCTGAGTTCCGAGGTATTTTTTTGCAAAACGGGTGACACATTCAAACTGAGCTACAGCAGGAAGCAGTTTGAACTCGGGAAAATGACCGTCAAAAAAATCACTTTCTGCCGGAATACAAAATCTCAGCTCTACAGAATCTTCTGTCTGTTCCAGTATTTCTTCGTTTTCAATTGCATGAAGATTTTCGATCATTTTTGTTCTCCTCTTTTTCCCCGCCCTGTGAACAATGCAATAATTTCTTCTTTATGTTTTTTTCCCTGTACGTCGCATGGAAGAACTTCGACAAAGCGCCATTTTTTGGGAATTACAACATTCTCGAAAAACTGCATCAGATACTCGTGAAAATATTTATTAAGCACAAGTTTTTCCGCACCTTCAAATTTTTCTCTGCCTGCGGCATTAAGTACGACTGCAGCCGCGAGATACTGGCGGATATCTTCCATTGCAACTACTTTTACATCTTCCACAAGGCCGCTCTGCAGAAGACGATTTTCCACTTCGGTCATAGAAATACGCTTTTCTTCAATCTTGACAATTGAATCGGAACGGCCTTTCATAACAAATCTGCCGTCGCTCAGAATGTCTACAAGATCCGCCGTTGCAAAACCTTCGGGATCTTTTATATACGGAGATACAATCACAAGGCAGCCGTCATCCCCCTTCCATATTTTTGCATTATCAAACGGGGTCCACTCAAGACCATTTTTTGACTGACGGTATGCAATACCACTCGTTTCGGTACTGCCATACACTTCCACAGGCCAGAATCCGAATACTTTATCAGTTTTTTCTGCAACTTCAGGAAGGAGAACACCGCCGCTTGTAAAAATAAAAGGATTTTTCATAGCAGGTTTTTCTTCAATTTCAACCGCACGCTTCAGAAAAGCAGGTACTGCAATAATCATATACTGCTCATCGTCCAGTTTCTCGAACTCTTCAGGGAACTCTATGCGCGTCCTCCGGAACGGAACACCACATGCAAACGGAAGTGAAATTCCGAACAGAAACCCGTAAATGTGATGCTGGCTTACCGTCGTTACCAGTTTACGTTTAAAAAACTCCTCACCCCATTTTGAAATAATAAAAGCATTGTCCTGCTCAAATTCCGTCATACGCTGGGGAACAGCCTTTGGTTTTCCGGTACTTCCCGACGTGTACATCATAATTTTAGTATCACCGGAGTTTATTACCGGGATATTCCGGATTTCGGATTCGGAAGGCCGTGCGGAATTTTCAATAAAATCCGGAATAAACAGGGAATCAGGCACAGACTGGTCAGTAAGAAATTCAATTCCCGTTTTTTTTATTTCTGAAAGAAATTCTACCGTAATGTTCTGTGTAAGCAGAACCGTTTTTCTGCACTGTAGAAGCGCAACAAAGGTACAGAGAAAATACCAGTAATCCTCGCAATGAAGAATCCATTCCTGCACCGGACGGGAATTTATAACAAAACGAATTTTCGCCGTATCGGAAAGAAAATCGTACCACGTTTTATACGTGCCTTTTGACCACCGGTCCTCATAACAAAGAATATAATCATCGGAACGGGAATCGGCTTTAAATTCGGAAATTGTGTATACTCTCGGCATCTTTTTATTCACCTGCTTTCTTATAATAAATTCCACTGCAAACATCAGTCCCATAAGTACATAGGAAATTCCTCCGTTGTATACGGACCATACCTCGTCGGAACAGAAAAATACGGTAAAAGCAGCGATACTGCCATTGCAAACAAAAAACAGGCACCATGCTGCAGTAACTCTGCGGCAGTACGATTCAACACGTTTTTCTGAAGTAGAACCCTTTATCGTTTTATCCTGCATAGTCGCAAAACGAAAAATAATATTCGGAGGCCGGAAAAGCGTACTTCCGAATACAAGCAAAAAAGTTACGCTGATTACGACCGAATACAGTTTCAGAAAAATTATCTGATTAGTCAGAAAACAAAAAAGGCCGGCAGCAAGGAAAAGGATGGAACTAAGCAAAGGCTTCCAGTCAAGTGTCTTACACTTATCTGTGTTTTTTTTCTTTCCGGTTGCGCTGAGAAAGAAGGCAGCAGACAACACTATAATGCACAATGATAAAATTCTGACGGGCAGTTTTAATATAACAAGAAAAATAAAAATAACAGCAGGATAAACCGCCGCCGTTATATAAAAAAGAACTTTGAAAAATTTTTTCATTGACACAAGAAATGAAGCGGATTCCTGGAAAGGAATCCGCTGTCACGTTACTTCTGCTGTGTATACGGATACAAAGCGTCCACGACATCCTGCATTGTTTTCACTGTTTTGAAAATCGCCGTATCTACTTTTCCCGGAATGAAGTCCTTCATCTTCACGATAAGATCGATTGAATCGATAGAATCAAGATCAAGGTCATCAGCGAGTTTAGCTGCCGGGGTAATTTTGTCCTCCTCGATTTCAAATTCCGTTGAAAGGATCGACTTAAGTTTGTCAAAAATTTCTTCCTTTGTCATCTCACTGCTTCTCACTTGCCTTTTCGGCGGTAATATATTGAGCTAACGCATCAACCGATGCAAAATGCTTTTTATTTTCAGCGTTCTCTGATGAAAATTTTATTCCGAATTTCTTTTTCAACGCTACACCAAGTTCAAGAGCGTCAATCGAATCAAGTCCCAGACCTGTACCGAACAGTGGTTCGGAATCAACAATGTTCTCCGGTTTTACATCCTCAAGCTGAAGTGAAGAGACAATTACCTCTTTTATCTGCTGCTTCAAATCGTCCATATAAAAGTCCCTTATTGTATATTTTACCGATTATAAACAAACAAACTGAAAAAGGCAATACACAGGACTTTTTGAATGGCAGTCAGATTGACTACATCTTCTTTATTATGATAGAGTTAAATCCCATTAATACAGGTATTCTCATGGACAGTTCTTCGTATAATTCTGATAAATTCAAAACCGACAATATTCGTGCCGTCGACGCCAAATTTGAAGCACAGAAAATTGCGTTCGCTCCTCTCACCTTTCAGGCTGTTCGTGCTATGCTTAATCTGAATATTCTGCAGAAAATAGAAGATGCAGGTGATACAGGCATTACCCGGAGTGAGCTTTCCGGAAAAACAGGTATTTCAGAATACGGTATCGGCGTTCTGTGTGAAATGGCGCTCGGTATGAATGTTATAAAACTCACAAAGACCAGCACATCAAACAGCGAAAAATTTATCATCGGGAAAATCGGCTGGATGCTGCTTGAAGATGATCTTACAAGAGCGAATTTCTTTTTTACAAACGATATCTGCTATATGGGTGCTTACGATCTGGACAAATCCGTACAGACAGGAAAGCCGGAAGGTCTTAAATACTTCGGCGAAAAATGGAGAACAATCTATGAAGCATTGTCAACTCTTCCCACCCGGGCTAAAAAAAGCTGGTTCGATTTTGATCATTTTTACAGCGACATCGCATTTCCGGAAGCACTGCCGATAGTGTTCAGTGAAAAACCATCTCATCTTGTGGATATAGGCGGAAATACGGCAAAATGGGCAATCTCATGCTGCCGTTACGACAAATCGGTAAAAATTACGATCGTTGATCTGCCCGGACAGACAGCAGCTGCAGAAAAAAATGCGGATGCGGCCGGGTTCGGCAGCAGGATCAGCACGTATGCAGGAAACGTACTTGATCCGGCAACCAGACTGCCGGCAAACCCCGATGCTGTATGGATGAGTCAGTTTCTGGACTGTTTTTCGCTGCATCAAATAACAAAAATCCTCAAAAAGGTTTATGACGCGGTAAAAGATGACACAAACGTATACGTACTGGAACCGTTATGGGACAGGCAGCATTTTGAAGCAAGTTCATATTCCCTCCAGGCAACGTCGCTCTATTTTACCTGCATGGCAAACGGCGACAGCAAAATGTACCGATATCAGGAACTGGTTGATGCAATAGAAGAAGCAGGGTTCAGCCTTAAATGCGAACACCATAATCTGGGGTCGAACAGCTACTCGCTGCTCGTATTCCGGAAGAAGGCATAACGTGTCAGCGGGAATCTGCGTTTCACATATCACCGCATGGGCGCCCGGACTGTATACCTCTAATGACTGGAAACTATGGGCTGCCGGTGAAAGAAGAATAGAATCTTCGAAAGATGTACCAAAGCTTGAATATACAGATTCTCTCTTCCGCCGAAGACTGAGCCAGATAAGCAGGATGACAATTCAGGTTATACATGATGTACTGAAAAAATCAGGCTGCAGCAGAAACATCAAACAGGTGTTTGTCTCGTGCCGCGGAGAAATTGTACGGGAATTTTCTCTCAGTAAGATGCTTATTGAAGAAAAATCAGTACTGCCGGCTGCCTTTTCTCTTTCGGTTTTCAACACACCGATTGCGCTGGCAACACTGGCATTCGGCCTCAAGGGCGGTTATACGGTATTGTTTCCTTCCAAAGGACAGTTCCGGGATGCGTTTACCGGTGCCTGTGCTCCGATACTGGCAGGAAAAGAAGACCGTATCATGCTCGTTTATGCGGATGAACTTCCGGCAGAAGAATACAGGAGCCTCGGTACGGAAAACTGTATTCCGCTTGCTTTCGCTGCAGTGCTTTCTTTAAAAGCAGAAACAGGTGTTCACCTGCACGATATCGCAGAAGTTCCGCAGGAACCGGCATCTTTTATAAAGCAAATTATTTTAAAGGATACATCATTCTGATGACAGATAATGAAAAAACAAACATTGGCCCGGACTCTTACCGGTACGATCACAGCGATCTTCCGAAAGTGAAGAACCGGCTGTTTTATATCTACGGCAGTCTGGCAAAACTTTTTCTGTACTTATTTTTCGGGACAGGAAGTATCGTTCTCGCAATCATCGTATTTCCCGTACTGAAAATATGCGTCCACCCAAAAAGAAACTTTCAGAAAGCTGCACGCTGTGTAGTTTCGCATACATTCCGCTTTTTTATGGGCATGATGCACGTTATGGGGGTGGCAGCATTTGACATTCCGGACCGAAGGGAATTCAGAAATCTGAAATCAAAAATCATAGTCGCCAACCATCCTTCAATGATCGACGTTGTCTGTCTTATTTCCCTCGTACCGAATGCGGACTGTATTGTACGCGGAAGTCTTGCAAAGTCTGTGTATGCAGGTGTTATCCGGCAGCTGTACATCGTTAATTCGCTCGGGTACGAAGAAATGATAGATCTGTGCAGAAAATCGCTTGCAACAGGAACTAATCTGATTATATTTCCGGAAGGTACGCGTACACCCCGTCACGGTACAAATCAGTATAAAAAAGGTGCTGCACGTATAGCTATCGACACACACTGCGACGTACAGCCGGTATATATAGGCGGGACCGACAAATACGGGCTGGGAAAATACGACTCTTTTTTCTCTTACAGCCGGCAGGGAAGGTATCACTATAATATCTTCAGACTGCCCGAAATCAGAATTGCTGATTATGAACAGATTGAACCGCAGATTGCAGCAAAACGGATCACTGATAAAATGCACGAAGTAATCGCGGAAGCAGCAAAATCAATTGACAACCGCGAAGTATAAAATACTGTTATCCGGTATCCAATAAAAGTTCAGTCCGGTATACTGATTTTTACATGAATATCTACCGGAAATATATTCCCAAATACCGGCTGCCTTTTATTACGGCAGTTATCTGTGTAGCGGGAGAAGCCGGATGCGATCTGCTCGGACCGGCTTTCATGTCGCATATCATCAACGACGGAATAGAGAAACAGTCCCTTGCGCCGGTATACCGGTGGGGAATGTATATGTTTACCGCAACGTTGTGCGGTGCTCTTTTTGCTGTTACAAGGAATATTATTTCAAGTACTGTATCGCAGCATTTCGGTGCGGACCTGCGGTACGACCTTTTCAATAAAGTCCTGCATTTTTCAACGGAAAGTTCCGACAAAATAGAATCCGGCTCCCTTATAACGCGGATGACGAACGATATTGCGCAGGTGGTAAACTTCATCAACGGAATGATGCGCATTTTTTTTAAAG
>JALNVF010000123.1 GCA_023231445.1 Treponema sp.
AGGCCGGTATAAACCGTCTGCATGACGGTGAATTTGTTGTATACGCATACAGAATAATCGGAATACAATAACTGCACTCCAGCCCTTTGATGAAACATTTTTTCTCATGTGCTATACTTCATGTATGGATACTTGTATGACACCGGAACAGGCGCGCGAAAAAGCTGAAGACCTGTTCCAATCGGGATATAACTGCTCACAGTCTGTTATAGGTGCGCTCTGCGGAGAACTTGGCGCTGATTTTGATACGACCGTACGGCTTGCGCAACCGTTCGGCGGTGGTATGGGGCGTATGCGCGAAGTCTGCGGTACAGTGAGCGGCATGCTTATGGCGCTTGGAATGGCATCGGGGTCGTCTGACGCTTCTGACAAACAGGCGAAAGACGGGGAATACGCACTTGTCCAGCAGCTTGCCGCGGAGTTCCGTAAAAAAAACGGTTCAATCGTCTGCAGGGAACTGCTGGGTCTTGTTCCTCTTGGGCAGTCTGAACGGGAACTGAAAGGAGAGGCCTCTGTTCCGGGTACCGTTCCGGTCTCCGGTCTGACTGATCCGGTAAGTTTTGAACGTACGGCTGAATATTATAAAAAACGACCATGCCGGCAGTTGTGCGGTGATGCTGCCGAGATTTTTCAGTCGTGGTATCTGTCGTACGGAAAGACGGAGGAAGAAAAATAAATGATTTTGCTGTGGATTTTTGCGGCGCTTTTTACTGTATTTGCCGTATGCTCAATACTTGTTTACCTGAATCTGTTCCGTCCGAACATTCTGCGGGCGGCGAAAACTGCCGATGATGTGCCTGAAAAAGACGGGCAGCTGGCGCAGTATCTCCCGGAACTCCGCAGATGTGTGGCGTGGTATAAAGAACAGCAGAAAGAGACTGTACAGATAACGTCGTACGACGGGCTTCGTCTTTCTGCAGAGTACCTTCCGGCAGTCACTCCCCGGGGAACGATTATCTGCATGCACGGCTTTCACAGCAGTGCAGTACGCGATTTTTCACCTGTTGTACGGTTCCTGCACGAAAACGGATGGAACCTCCTGCTGCCGTCTCAGCGTTCGCACGGTAAAAGCGAAGGCCGGTATCTGACATTCGGTGTGCGCGAACGGTATGACTGCCGGAGCTGGGTGACGTTCATAAACGGACGGAACGGGACCGGTCTGCCCGTTGTGCTGTACGGTGTCTCGATGGGATGTGCGACGGTTGTTATGTCGCTCGGACTGGAACAGCCTGTAAATGTAAAAGCTGTTGTAGCGGACTGCGGTTTTACGTCGCCGTATGAGGAAATCGCGAACGTACTGAAAAACTACAATCATCTGCCGGTCCATCCTGTTATGTTATTTGCACGGATGCAGACCCGCGTCATTGCTGGTTTTGGTCTTAAGGAATATTCGACTTTTGATGCACTCAGAAATAATAAAATTCCTGTACTGTTTATACACGGTGGCCGTGACAAATTCGTTCCGACTGAAATGTCGCGACGGAATTATGAAGCATGCACTGCTCCAAAAGACCTGCTGATTGTTGAACATGCGGAACATGCCGTGAGTTCGATTCTGGATACGGCTGAATATGAAAAGAAAACAGCCGGATTCCTTGAAAAATATGCTGTCAGATGATTTATGGAGGTTTATATGAATAGTACCGATGTAATGAAATCCCGATATACAACAAAGAAATTTGATTCCGGAAAATCTATTCCGGAGGAAACAATCCGCGATATCGAAAATCTGCTCAGACTGACACCTTCTTCGACAAATATTCAGCCCTGGAAATTTGTTCTTGCATTGACATCCGAAGGAAAGGCCCGTATTGCAAAAGCTGCGTCAGGTTTTTACAGTTACAACGAACCTAAAATCCTGAATGCTTCGGCAGTCGTTGTTTTTTCTGTGCGCGAGACGATTGATGCTGCGTATCTTGAAAAACTTCTTGCACAGGAAAAAACCGATGGTCGTTTTAATTCAGACAAAGCAATGAGCGGACAGCGTGAAGGTCGCGCACATTTCGTTAATCTGCATCGGTTTGAACGGAAGGATACACAGCAATGGATGGAAAAGCAGGTTTATCTTGCTGTCGGAACACTTCTGTTCGGAGTGGCAGCGCTCGGACTTGATGCCTGTCCGATGGAAGGTTTTGACAGCCGTATACTTGATGAGGAACTGGGACTCAGAACAGACGGATACAGTTCGTCGGTTATCGTTTCTCTCGGATATCGAAGCAAAGATGATTTTAACGCCGCGCTTCCGAAATCACGTCTGCCTGAAAAGGACGTGTTGATCCGTATATAGTCGGAAGGAGGTTATATGGATACTATATTTAAAGAAACTCAACTTGTAGTGAATGAACTTCTTGAAGAAGCTCGTCTGAATAAAGGTGATATACTTGTCGTTGGCTGCTCTTCAAGTGAAATTCTCGGTACAAAAATAGGTACAGGTTCAAGCGAAGAGACCGGCAGGAACGTGTTCGAGGCTGTTTACCGTATTGTTCATAAACAGGGAATTTTTCTTGCGGCCCAGTGCTGTGAGCATTTAAACCGTGCACTTGTTGTAGAATCTGCCTGTGCGGAAAAATACAATTATGAACCGGTCTGTGTAGTCCCATGGATTCACGGCGGCGGTTCTTTCGGGGCTGCCGCATACCGGGGTTTTGCGCATCCTGTAATGGTTGAACATATAAAAGCTCATGCCGGAATAGATATAGGAGATACGCTCATCGGCATGCACCTGCGTGACGTTGCGGTGCCTGTCCGGATTGCACAGAAAACTATCGGAGAAGCCCATATTGTATGTGCGCGTACCCGTCCTAAATTCATCGGCGGAGAACGTGCCCGGTATACCGTATAAAACAGCTTCTACTGCCCGGAATAACTGAAGACGTAACACACCGGCAGTACAAATAAAAAAGGGCTGTCTGAATCAGTTTTCAGAACAGCCCTTTTTACGATTTACGCTTTTTTAGCGAAAGCATCCTTTCCAGCTCCGCAGACCGGACAAACCCAGTCATCGGGTATATCTTCCCATTTTGTTCCCGGCTTTATTCCTCCGTCCGGATCACCTTTAGCAGGATCATAGACGTAACCGCATACACCGCATTCATACTTATCCATAGACATCTCCTTAACTTGTCCGCTGTTGTAACAGCCAGTTTGCAATTACTACAAATATATCACTGGGCGGCTGATTTATCAAATGAAATCGTACTTCTACTTTTTCTGACCGTAATACGCATTGGGGCCGTGTTTACGCTGGTAATGTTTGTTTACGATATAGTCCGGTAACGGAGTTGCCCCCGGGTTAATCATGACTGTGTTGAGAGCCATTCTGCAGATTTCTTCAAGCACCGCACCGTTATATACGGCTTTTGCCGCGTCTGTCCCCCATGCGAATGGTCCGTGTCCGCCGACAAGCACCATATTCACTTCGCCGGGATTTAATTCATGCTCCCTGAAATGGGTTACGATGAGATTGCCTGTTTCTTTTTCGTAATCCCGTTCTACTGCGTCTTTTGAAAGGTACGGTGTACAGGGTACGGCTGTCTGAATGTGATCGGCATGGGTCGTTCCGAATAACGGTACCGGACGTACGGCCTGCGCCCATGAAACAGCTGCCGTTGAATGTGTGTGAATGATACCGCCTATCCTGATGCCGTCTTTTACGGCGAATTCGCGGTAGAGTACAACATGCGTCGGAGTGTCGGAAGACGGACGGAGACTGCCTTCCACTACAGATCCGTTAAGATCTACAATAACCATGCTGTCCGGTGTAAGGTCCGGGTACGGTACGCCTGAGGGTTTTATTGCGAAAACTCCGAGGGCTGCGTCAAATGCAGAAACATTGCCCCATGTATACAATGCAAGATGCTGTGCAGGAATCTGCATATTGGCTTCATAAGCCTGTTCTTTTATTGTCCGGTATTTATCAGTCATATGATTCTCCTTTTGTCAGTCAACATTTTTAACAGCTGATTTTTCAACTTCAAGACCTTTCGTGTAACGTATAAAGAACTGGTTAAATCCTTCGACATCAGCCGGGGCAGGCTGTACGGTAGTCGACTTACTCGAAGAAAATACTTCTTCATTGAGGAATTGTTCCAGTTTTCGTCCGTTTCCGTTCACCATATATGAAGCAAGCAGGGCCATTCCCCACGGACCTCCTTCACCTGCGGTGCTGAGCGCCGCACACGGTGTATGCATTGCTGCTGCCATAATGTTCAAACCGACGCTGGTTGTTTTGAAGAATCCACCCTGACAGATAAGTGTGTCGAGTTTTACGTTTTCTTTGTCAAACAGAATATCCATTCCTGTACGGAGTGCCCCTAGAGCGGTGAACAACTGGGCGCGCATAAAGTTTGCCAGATTGAAAGAACAGTTCTGTGTACGTACAAAAAGAGGTCTTCCTGAAGCAAGTCCGGTCATTGATTCACCGGAAATATAGTTGTAAGGAATCAGTCCGCCACAGTCTTTATCACCTTTGAGTGCAAGTTCGAGCAGCGTATCATATAGTCTGCCTTTATCAAATTTTGCGCCCAGTGCTGAAGCAGCTTCTCCGAATAGTTTTATCCACTTATCGTATTCTCCTGTACAGTTGTTTGCATGTGCCATTGCGGTAAGTGAACCGTCCGGTGTTGTTACAAGGTCAATCTGCCCGTTGTAAGCTTTTGCCAGATTTTTTTCAAGAACGACCATTGCAAAAACTGAAGTTCCTGCAGAGACATTGCCTGTTCTTTTTGCAACGGAATTTGTCGCAGTCATACCGGTACCTGCATCTCCTTCCGGGGGACAGAGCGGGATACCGCTTTCAAGATCTCTGTCTGCGTCGAGCAGCAGCGCTCCTTCTTTTGTGAGTGTTCCGGCATTATTTCCTGCTGAAAGAACTTGAGGAAACAGGTCTTCTATTTTCCAGTTATAATGTCTGTCAGCAACAAGGTTTGAAAACTGTGCAAGCATTTTTTTATTAAAGGTACCGGCAGCCGTATCTATCGGGAACATGCCGGAGGCGTCTCCCATACCGAGTACTTTTCTGCCGGTAAGCTGCCAGTGAACGTAGCCTGCGAGCGTCGTAATAAATGCAACATCATTAACATGTGGTTCATTCGTAAGTACTGCCTGATACAGGTGCGAAATGCTCCATCGTTCCGGAACGGGATAATTGAAAAGATTTGAGAGTTTTGTTGATGCTTCACCGGTAATCGTATTGCGCCATGTACGGAACGGGACTAGAAGATTGTTCTTTTTGTCAAACGCCAGATATCCGTGCATCATTGCACTTATACCCATTGCACGCAGCTTTGTCAGTTTTACCCCGTATTTGTTTTGAACATCCTTTTTCATTTCTGCATATGCGGTTGTAAGACCATGATGAATTTCATCAAGTGAATAAGTCCATATACCGTTAACAAGAGAATTTTCCCAGTCGAAAGCTCCCTGAGCGACAGGCTCGTTTTGTGTATTTATCAGGACAGCTTTGATACGGGTTGAACCGAATTCAATTCCAAGTATAGCTCTGCCGTTTTTGATTTCATCTGCAGTTTTCTGTAGTGTCATATATTTTACTCCTTCTAAATGAGATTTTCTTTAAAATAAATATCGATGGGAATCTGAATCTGTTCCCTGCAGTTTTCTTCAAGTACAAGTTTCCGGTACAGCTGCATCATTACCTGCCGTCCCTGTTCCGCCGGTTCCTGTGAAATAAGACAGTCTATGAGACCTGACCGCAGCATTTCGCAGTTTTCTTCAACGAGATCAAATCCTGTTATGGAAATACTGTTTTTACGGTTGATTTCCTGAATATATGAAGCGGCGATATGTGTAGAAGCGTTAACCAGACATATTCCCGCTACTGCAGGATATTTATCTAACAGAACGTCTATTTCGGAGCAGATAGTTTTTTTTTCAGCATTGCATCCTGATATAAGAACTGCCGTATGTATATTTGTGTCCCTGTTAAACCATTCACAAAATCCCCGTGCGCGTTCATTCTGGTTGTATGCTTCCGTATCCGATTTTATTACTGCAAATATTCCCTGCCGGACTGCCGTAAGCTGGGTCATCCGTCCTGCGAGGCAGCCGGCACGGAACGGATCCTGTGCAACGGTGCAAAGGGGATTTGTTCCCGGAAGCGCAGAATCGATAAAACAGTAAGGGCAGTGCGTATTACTTTCATACAGCAGAAAAAGTGTCTGTTCCTGCATAACAGGTGCTATAATATAAGCGCTGCAGTCTGATGTGACCATTGCATGAAACTGTGTTGAGAAAGAAATTCGGTCCGAACGGACAAAGGAAAACAGTTCAACTTTGAATGAAAATGCACTCAGTTCATTGTTTATCGTTCTGCATATGCCGTCGTATAACTGCTCCCAGTATCCGCTTTCCGCCGTTATTTCCGGAATAAGAATACCGATTTTGTATTTACAGTTAAGCTTCAGATGACGGGCTATTGCATTAGGCTGAAAGCCTGTTTCATCGATAATTTTTTGAATTTTTTTACGCGTTTCTACAGACACCCGGCCTCTGTTATGGATAACCCGGTCCACTGTACCGATTGAGACGTCTGCTAGTACTGCTATTTCGTTTACTGTCATTATAAAACCAGAACCTCGTCAGAATATAGAAGCGTGTACGTACACATATGCTACATGAAATATTTCCCTCTGTCAAGTTTTCCGGCATACCTTTTTACTTGCAAAAAGCTATACCTTTATAGTATATTTTATATCAACATTTTAGTATATATATCTGAATAAGAGGCGGTTAAATGGATAAAGAAGAGAAAGTTTTGATCGTGAATCCGCTTGAAAATATAGAAATTTTAAAGGCACTTGCATCTGAACCTCGTATTCAGATACTGGATCTTATACGAAAGAATGCGATGAATGTAAATGAAATAAGCTCGGCTCTTAAACTGCCTCAGTCAACCGCAGCTACTCATATAGCAAAACTTGAGGAAGCCGGTTTGATTAATTCCGAATCTGTAAAAGCAAGAAAAGGCAGTCAGAAAATTTGTGTACCTTCGTTCAGAGAAATACTTGTAGAGTTTCCTGAAGATAAAAAAGAAGATAATTCTGTAGAGGTAGAAATGCCGATTGGTCTTTTTACTGATTTTCACGTGACCGCTCCCTGTGGTTTGTGCAGTACAGAAAAAATTATCGGTTTTCTTGATATGCCTGATTCTTTTCTTAATCCGAACCGCATGTCTGCAGGTCTTATCTGGTGTACGACCGGATTTATTGAATATAAATTTCCGAATAATACATTGAATAATTCACATAAACTTACAAAACTTGAACTGAGTATGGAGCTTTCATCAGAGACACCGGGAACGAATCCCGCATGGCTTTCAGATATCACTATGTGGCTTAATGGAGTCGATATCGGAACATGGACATCTCCGGGTGACTTTGGTGACCGGCGGGGAAAATATACGCCTCTGTGGTGGAAACTGGAGGGATCGCAGTACGGGCTTTTAAAGCACTGGAGTGTTACTGAAAACGGCAGTTATATCGATGGTATCCGTATTTCAGGTGTATGTCTTGAAGATCTGCATCTTAATGAACATCATTCTGTTACAATGCGGATCGGACTTAAGGAAAATACTGAGCATCCGGGCGGAATGAATATCTTTGGCCGCGGTTTTGGTAACTATGATCAGGGAATAAAAATGTTTATGCAGTTTGCTTCTGAGTAAAAAGCGTTCGTTTATTTATCTTGTGCGGGAGAAAGGGGTGCCCCGTCTTTGAAATAAATTTTGAGAATAAGATCCTGCGGATAACTGCCGAAACTTTTGCCGAATATGATGATTCCACCCTGATTTTTTGCATCATCTTTGACTGCAAGTTTTATTTTGATAGAGTGATGTTCTGACAGGTGCAGATCGGAAATCGTAATATCGGATATTTTTTCGTCATCAATAAAACTTCCATCGTCTGTTACCGTCCACGACTTTAGTAGTCCGTGCTGAGGACCTCCCTGTGTCCACCATTGAGGCAGGTAGTTCACGGGTTTGTCGTTACTGCCGGGCGGCGATGTCCATGTTCCGGCTTCTGCATTATTGATTGTTAACGTAATGTCTGAATTCCATATATTGGTTTGCGCAGATATTTCTGCACAGAATTCTATTTTAGAAATTTTCCGCGATTCATAAAACGAATTGTTCGGAAATTTATATTCCACATAACCGGACGTAAACCACAGAATCTGTGCCGACATACGTTCCGGATTGAAGAATGTGTCGCTCATATCAAGAAAGCCGATAATATGAGCCGTACTGCACAGCCCGCACGGAGCATTGACATGAAAATCAGTAAACAGACCAATAGGCATTTCTACGCTTATATTACTTTTTTTATTCTGCTTCAATTCGGGGAATTTTATAAGATAGTTATTATATGCGGGTGAACATATCTTCTGACTCCCTTTTTTAGCCTTGAGCGCTTCAATATTAAGCAATCCTGCTTCTTCGAGTTTTTCGATATGTGTCGCAACTGTAGATTGAGGCATCTTCAATGCCGCACCGATTTCATTTATATTCAATGCCTTTTCTTTAATGAGAAAAAGCATCTGCATACGAGGTTCTGAAGCAAGTGCCTTTATAATATCAATGTCCGTAAATGGATCAATTATAAGAAGATTTTCCGGTTCTTTCATTTATCTCATTATATTATATATTGATACCCTTTGAAAAGATTGTAATACTGATAATATATTTTTCTGTACCGCTGGTATGCATTTTCTAAAACTGTAACTTTTACTGATATACCGGGTTTATATAGTAAATGCAAGAGCAAACGTAATCTGATTTGCTTTCTCCTCTCCTTTCTGGAGTCCTGCCGTCGGCAGGACTCCTTTTTTATATTGTGCGAAAAGCGGTTTTTTATTAGTATGTCCGTGTGATATACCGTATCCTTTTTATCTGTCACGGAAACATATGCCGTTCCCCTATGGCGGAATTTGTTATGAAGTATTTAATAGAGCAGGCTGACCGTACGGCAGATTTTATGGTTTGTTCTGCTGCTACAAGTTCGGAAGAACTTGGAAACGATATTCATGAAGGTACACGGTATAAACTTGGGGAAATGGGTATCCCTTATAAAAGACGCGGTGCCCGCCGTATTATTCCTGAAGATTATGAGGAATACGATCTTCTTATCGGAATGGATGACGAGAATATGCGTAATATGCACCGCTGTTTTGGTCCGGACAGGGAACACAAAATGCATAAACTGCTTGAATTCTGCGGCCTTTCCCGCGATGTGGCCGATCCCTGGTTTACTGACAATTTTGATGATACGTATGCTGACATTTCTGCCGGCTGCAGAGCTTTGTTCAAAATACTTGAAGAGAGACAATACTAACACTGATTTCAATGTTATCTGAAAACGGAGGGGATGTTTTTTCAGATGCGTTGCTCTGTTGAAATCATTCTGCTATAATAATAGAACATTTTATACATTAATTACGCTTTTGAGGAATTTTATGGAAAATAAAGAAGTTCGTGTCCGCTATGCTCCG
>JALNVF010000124.1 GCA_023231445.1 Treponema sp.
CGAAGCGCTCGCCGGTTTTGACGAAGCCGATCTTGCCGGTGCCGTTACCGGAATACGGAAAATTACGGAACAGCTTCCGCAGCAGTATTCGGATTTACTTTCGGTATTCAAAACAATTGCGGACAAAGACGATGAGGAAGCGTATGAGCAGCTGCTCGCCGGCGAAAAACTCCGGGACGAGTTCTACCGCCGGCTCCGTGAGTATGCTAAAACGCTTTCTATCGCACTTTCCTCAGAACAGTTCCTTATGCAGACGGAACCTGCAGACATGACGCGGTACAAAACGGCGCTGCGCCGGTTCGAAAAACTCCGTACGGCGGTTCAGTACCGCTATGCGGAAACGATCGATTACCGGAACTACGAGCCGAAAATAAAGAAACTGCTCAATACGCATATTCATGCGGATACCGTCACGCAGCTTAACGAACCGGCGTATATTATCAACGAGGAAGGACGGTCGATGCTGGTTGCGGAAGAAGAACCGCCGTTCGGTGTTTCAACGGCGGCGCAGGCGGACCATATCGCATTCATGGCGAAACAGACGATCAATGAAAGCATGGACGAAGATCCTGCCTTCTATGAAAAATTTTCGGTACTTATCCAGCAGGTTATAGACGATTTCCGGCAGAAACGTATTTCCGATATTGAATATCTGTCAAAAGTAAAAGAAACCGTGCGCCGGCTGACGGCTCATGAACACGACGATATTCCGGCAGACATTCAGCATAACGACAATGCGATTGCCTGCTACGGTGTCATACACCCGGTATTTACCGGGCTCGGACTTCCGGCAGAGCAGGTACGGGAAGTCAGTTCCTCCTGTGCGCTTGCGTTTGATGAATTGTTCGATAAAAGTACAAAAGTGAATTTCTGGTCAGACCAGAACAGCATCAACGACGTAAAGAATGCAATGGATGATTATTTCTATGATGTTATTAAAAAGGAAAAGGGAATTGCAATTCCTTCCCCGGATATGGATGTGATTATTAATAAAGTGTTCGCTGTCCAGAAAAAGAGAAGAACGCGCTGATGTTTTCCTACACCCTTATCCGCAGCCGCCGGACGACTGTTCAGATTTCAATCCTTCCCGACAGGACAATCGTCGTCCGCGCACCGCAGTTTGTGCCGCGGCAGAAGATTGATGAAATCGTCGCTTCCAAAGATAAATGGATACAGAAGAAAATCAGTACGCCCCCGGTGTCTGCGCTCCCCCTGCATCACGCCTGTGTACCGGGAGAAACAATTATGTACCTTGGCAAGCCGTATATTCTGCGTATTGCTGCTGCGGATGAAAAACCGGCAGGCGGTAGACGCATACAGGTATGCGTAGACGGAAACCATCTTGTAGTTTTTTCCCGGAACAGGGCGGTTTCTGATGTTCAGCGTACGGTTGAGACGTGGCTGCGGAATCAGGCGCTTACCGTATGTACTGAAATATTTGCCGTATGCTGGGAACGTTTTTCAGGTCGGTATCCTCGCGCGGTACATCCGGAACTTCATCTCCGTACCATGAAAACCCGATGGGGTAGTCTCTCGCAGCAGACTGTCCGGCATGCGGGGCTGTTACGTGCCGTGCTGCCGGGACGGGCAGTGACGCGCCCTCCGCACATGACGCTCAACACGCTGCTTGTCTGTGCTGAACCGTACTGCATCAAACAGGTCATCTATCACGAGTTGTGCCATATCGTTCATCCCGATCACAGCAGGGCGTTTTATGAAACGCTGGCATCCTTTGTACCGGACTGGAAAGAAACTCAGAAAAGGCTTGAGGAAACATTCCGTATGGTATAACGGAATTATTTTACCGTCGGTACCAAAGGAAGTACTGTCCGTGCGTTTTCATATTCTTCAGCTGTTTTGTGTTATTTTTTACTAATATTATGCAAGATCTGCAGGTGACTGATGCAATATACTGCTTATATGGAAACTATATTATCGGTAAACGGGACTGATTATACTGTCATTAAACTACTGGGAAAGGGTAAGGGCGGTTATTCATATCTTGTGAGTCTGAATACCGGAAAGTTTGTTTTAAAACAGATTCACCATGAACCGTGCAGTTACTATCAGTTCGGTAATAAGATTGAAGCCGAAAAGAACGATTATGCACGTCTTTTTACCGTGGGTATACGTATGCCCGGATTAATTGCTGTTGACGAAGGAAATGAGCGGATTCTTAAGGAATATATAGATGGTTCGACAATTTCAGAGCTTGTACAGCAGAACAAAATCAGGGATTCGTATATTGCACAGGTGAAAGAGATGTGCAGGCTGCTTTATCCTGCCGGATTGAACATAGACTATTTTCCTGCGAATTTTGTTGTGCAGAATGAGCTGCTGTACTATATAGATTTTGAATGCAATATATATTCTGATAAATGGAATTTTGAAAACTGGGGAGTAAAATACTGGGTAAAATCTTAGACAGGGTTTTCCGGAGACATCGAATGCCGGTATTCAAGAGGTGTTTTTCCGAATGATCTTTTAAACGAGCGTATAAAATATGAAAAATTATTAAATCCGCAGTCTTCACTTATCTCCATTACACTTTTATCTGTTTCCATTAGTTCTCTGACTGCTGTTTCAAGACGAAAACAATTCAGATACTGGGTGAATGTTTTTCCGATAATGTCTTTGAATGTTTTCATGAAGTGACTCGCAGAAATATTTGAAACAGAAGCAGCTTTTTCAATTGAAATGGATTCTGCATAATGTTCCTGTATATATGCAATGATCGGTTTTAGTCGTGTTATCCTGTTTTCAAGAATCAGATATTTACCGGTAGTCGGAATAAGATAATCTTTTAAATAATATAACACTCCGAATAAACATGATTTTATCATCAGTTCATACCCTGTATAACTTGCCTTTCTGTTTTCTATAAGCGACAGCAGGTACGGTGTAATTTTTCTGCCTAAGTCTGACGAACTGGGATTATAAATACAATGCAGCATATTATTTTCCTGAAACAGTACAAAATATTTCCGGAAACACAGTGAATTGCGATTTTCCTCGAGAAGGGAAAATTTGAACAGAATATTGAAGTATTCCATTTTTTCATTTTTATATTGATATATAGAATGAATATAATCCGGGGGAATAATAATTATATCTCCGGGATGGCACTGATATGTTTTATTCAGAACCTGTATAGTTCCTGTCCCGTCTGTTACGTAAATAATTTCGAATTCTTCGTGCCAGTGCAGAGGGAAACTGTGGATGTATTCAGGAATGTTTCCTCTGTATATGATAAATGGAAATTCTATAGATCCGTGTGTCTTCGTTTCATGAAACGCTTCTTTCATAACGGCCTTTTTTAACAGAATGATAGTTTTGTTTTATTTTCAGGTAGTATAATGCAAGATTCCTCATTTTGTGAAGAGTATACTGCATAACATGAAAACAAATATAAACCTTGCTGCTGTTGTTCACCGGAGTGCATTTGCTGACTGCTGCCCGATAAACAGTGATGAAGTAAAGGTGTGCCTGCACACAGGAAAAGAAGTAACGAAGGTAAATCTGATTTATAATGATCCGTTTATTGAACATGTTGCTCCTGGTAAAGAGTGGTATGGAATAACACAGGCATGTGCTGCTGAATATGAACTTGCATATAATTTTATCTGGACCTGTACGGTAAAACCGCAGTATAAACGTTTTCAGTACTACTTTGAAATTATCAGCAGTACGGAGAAGGTGTATTTTTTTGAAGATGGTTTTTATTCATCCTCAGAACTGGCAGTAATGAAAAATTTTTCTTTTTTTGATATGCCGTGGATAAATCCGTCTGATGTTATTTCCGGACCGTCATGGGTACAGAAAACTGTCTGGTATGAAATTTATCCCGACAGGTTCTGTTCCGCGGGAAACCAGTATAAACGGTTAAAAAACCGGAGCTGGGGTGATGAAACGAACATGAGCTGGACTGATTTTTACGGTGGAGATATCAGGGGAATTATCAGCCGGCTTGACTATCTGCAGGAGCTGGGAATAACAGGTATATATCTTACACCGGTTTTTGAGTCGCCGAGCAATCATAAGTATGACACAACTGATTATACAAAGATCGATCCTGATTTCGGAACAGAAGATGATATGGTTGAGTTGTCTTCAGAATTACACCAACGGGGAATGAGGATTATGATTGATGCCGTGTTCAATCACTGCGGGGCTTCATTCAAACCATGGCTTGATGTTACTGAAAAAGGATCGGATTCGGAATTTCTTGACTGGTTTTTTGTGAATAAATTTCCGGTGCTGACCGATGACAAAAAAACAGATGACGGCAGGTATTATTCGTTTTCATTTGAAGCCGGAATGCCAAAACTGAATACAGGGAATCCGCAAACTGCAGAATATTTAATCAGTATCTGCAGGCACTGGGTTTCTGACTGGCATATAGACGGAATACGGATGGATGTTGGTGATGAAATTTCACACTCATTTATTAAATTGCTCAGGAAAGAACTGAAAGCGCTTAATCCGGATTTGTTCCTGCTTGGAGAGATATGGCATGATTCAATTCAATGGCTGCAGGGAGACGAATATGATTCGGTTATGAATTACCCTCTGCTTGCAGCTGTCGACAATTTCTGGGACCGCGGAACAGGGACAGCAGAAGACCTCCGTCAGGCGTTGAACGGTATAACCGCAATGTACAGTGTACAGACAGAACGTATGCTGTTCAATTTTCTTGATACGCACGATACTATCCGTGCATTTTCAAAATGCAGAACGCCTGGTATGTTTTTTCAGAAATTTGTACTGATGTTAACATTACAGGGCAGCTTCTGTCTGTATTATGGAACTGAAGCCGGTTTGAAAGGAGCAAGCCCGTACAACCGCGGATGTATGCCCTGGAATCTTATAGATTCCGGATCCTGCGGTGATATCCGCAGAGAAACAGCAGAACTTATTAAATTACGGAAGTCGTACCCTCAGTTTTATTCACCGCATATAGAATGGTTCCCTGCCGGCAGCGATACGAATTCCCGGCTGATTCATTACGGTAAATATTCCGATGATACCATGAATCCGTCCCGGATTGAGGTTTATATGCAGACCGGTACAGGCGGTATCAGAATCGGCTTATGCGGCAATGAAACTATTCTATACCGCAGAAAATTTTCAGACGGAATGCTTGATAGTGAAGGAATCCTTATTGTACTTAAAAAAGACTCTTAAGAAATTTATATGGCAGCCGGTACGACTTATGCAGCCTGTCCATGCTGGTTGTGTCTTACGTTAAATCAAGATCAAACACGTCAAGTTTTGTACCGTCGGGTTTGCTGCTTCCGTCCCAGTCGAGAGTTCCCCGACACTGGTGACACCACCAGATTGTCTTGAGGTACTTTTTTTCAAGAAGTGGCGGAATACAGTCGGAAAACGGCTTTACATCAGGATGGAGTTCCTTCATGAAATGGTAAAGTCCCATAGTACCCTTTTTTGAATTGCATGACCGGCATGCCCATATCTGGTTGTGTATTCCCTGAATGCGGTCGCATTCTGCACACCGTTCGTTGACAGCGAGCGAACGGGGAACGATATGCTCCCATTCAAGATGATCTGTTCCGCCGCAGTAGGCACAAACTTTTTCAGAATTTACGAATTCTTTATCTTCTCTGAGTATGTCGGACCATTTTTCTTTATTGTCGCGCAGTTCACGGAATTTAGTCTTGATAAATCCGTATGCGCTTTTTTTTGCGTCGGGGCCGAGTGCTGCCTTTGCAATAATTTTTGCATACTGGTAGAAAATAAGATCACGGATCGTCTGTACTTCACGATCGGGCATAGAATCCTCCTGTCGATACGCTGTTCCTGCAGTGTCTTTTACATATCGTATTGTAGTTCAGAATTTCAGCACTATTTTTTCTCCCAGCAGCGGGACAATCGTTTGTATATCCGGTATGGATTTTTCAGCATACTGCCTGCATATTTCTATATCGAATCCGTTGTTTGCAAACATATCATGATGCATGGGGATAAATACTTCCGGCGAAATCTGTTGTGCCAGAAGAACGGCTTCTTCCATAGTCATATTACCGACAATTCCTGCATTTGTGCGCACCGCATCCCGCCCGTTGATAGGGAGAAATACAACATCCGGATGAGCATGCACGACATTCTGTAAAAGAAGCTGGTCGGATAATGCATCTCCTGAATGAAAAAAAGTAATACCTTTCTGCCTGATGACGTATCCGAGGCTGAATGAAGCACCCGCTTCATCGTACCGGTACACATCATGGGCTGTTGCAATGCCGGTAACCGATCCGCCTGGAATGGCTGCCGGTGTATCCTGCTTCAGGTATATGATTCTGTCATCCGAAAGAGTCACTTCATTTTTTACGGCAGCCGGAATTACAACTTTCAAATCCGGGTTTGTCTTTAATAGCCCCTCTATTGTCGGAACATCAAGGTGATCGGAATGATTATGCGATACAAGCAGCAGTGAAAGTTTAAGCCCTGCGTCAGGTGCAAACGGCGGTTCATACAGTCTGGGTGATATCCCCGCCGCATTATATAAATGTGAAAGTACAAGATCCGTTCCGATAACTGCATCTGCGGTTTTTAAGACAAAGCCGCACTGACCCAGCGGCCAGATGCAGCAGGTATTTTCAGGGACACGTTCTTCTGCGATTTCTGTAATAAGGTTCTGTCCCGACTTATGCCAGTGTATGTCGTTCATGCTGATCTCCTGTTGGTAAAACTGTTTTGTATATTTTCCAGGTGTTTTTCTGAATATGATTCAGTATAGCATTTATTTTCTATGATACAACGGTAACATTTCCCTGGCAGAAAATACGTGAAAGAATTTGTAAAAACTCCGGATGAGAATTTTTTATAAGTTATCAGTTAAATGGAGATCAGTTACATAATCTGTTGTTCATGAAGGTTAGGAACAGCTTTTTTGTTTTTTTGCGAATTAATTTTGAATTCTCTTGACGTGAAACGAATGTGGTATTACTATATACTTATCCGTGCACGAGCACGGGATTACCGAAAGACGTGGAGGAAGGGAAATATGCCCTATCTGCTTGGTGTAGACCTTGGAACATCCGGAACAAAAACAGTACTGTTCAATATGGATGGTTCTGTTGCTGCTTCAAATACTATAGAATATCCGCTGTATCAGCCTCAGAATGGATGGGCGGAACAGGATCCGCTGGACTGGTATCATGCAGCATGCGGGACAATGAAAGCTGTTATGGCTCAGGCAGGAGCAAAACCGTCTGCCATAAAAGGCATTGGTATTTCAGGTCAGATGCATGGTCTTGTCATGCTTGATAAAGAGGGGAACGTTCTCCGTAAATCAATTATCTGGTGTGATCAGCGTACGGCAAAAGAATGCGGTGAGATAACTGAAAAAATCGGTGCTAAACGATTAATAGAAATTACGGCTAATCCCGCACTTACCGGATTTACTGCGTCAAAAATCATGTGGGTAAAGAACAACGAACCAGCCGTATATGCAAAATGCGCCCACATTCTGCTTCCTAAGGACTATGTGCGTTACATGCTTACGGGCGAATTTGCAACAGAAGTAAGCGATGCAAGCGGAATGCAGCTTCTTGATGTGCCGAACCGCTGCTGGTCAGACGAAGTTCTTGACAGGCTTGGAATTGATAAGTCTCTGCTGGCAAAGGTGTACGAGTCTCCGGAAATTACCGGCAGACTTACGAAGCAGGCAGCAGAACTTACCGGTATAGCAGAAGGTACACCGGTAGTGGGCGGTGCCGGAGACAACGCCGCTGCCGCCGTAGGGACCGGTACCGTCATTAACGGCCGCGCATTCACGACTATCGGAACAAGCGGTGTTGTTTTTGCACATACATCAAAGTTGAGTATAGATCCGAAAGGGCGCGTTCATACATTCTGCTGTGCAGTACCCGGTGCCTGGCACGTTATGGGTGTTACACAGGCAGCAGGCCTTTCACTCAAATGGTTCCGTGACAATTTCTGTAAAGAAGAAATAGAGACAGCTGCCGGTATGGGAAAAGATCCGTATTATCTTATGGATAAACAGGCGGAGCGCATTCCCATCGGAAGTGACAGACTTTTGTATCTTCCCTATCTTATGGGAGAGCGTACACCGCATCTTGATCCTGACTGTCGCGGTGTATTTTTCGGCCTCTCTGCAATGCATACAAAACAGCATCTGCTCAGAGCAGTCCTTGAAGGTGTTACGTTCAGTCAGCGCGACAGTGTTGAAGTCCTCAGGGAAATGGGAGTCAGTATCAGCGAGATGCTTGCATGCGGCGGCGGCGGTTCAAGTCCCCTGTGGCGGCAGATGCTTGCAGATACGTTTAACTGTCCGGTAAAGACCGTTGTTTCAAAGGAAGGTCCTGCCCTGGGAGTTGCAATTCTGGCCGGCGTCGGTACAGGCGTATTCGGCAGTGTTGAAGAAGGATGCAGTGCACTTATTAAAACGAATCCCGCGCAGGATCCTGTAAAGGAAAATGTTCCGCAGTACGAAAAATATTACGGACTTTACCGGAAACTGTATCCGGCGTTGAAAGATTCATACAAAGAACTTGCAAATCTGTAGAAATTCAGGGGTTATACTTATGAAAATTAAATCGGTGTTCAGTCATTCTTTTGAAAAGTACGGTAAGGTTCTTAAAGGGTATGATACAAAAGAACTTATTAAAAAACTGAATGAAACAACGAAAAAGCCCGACAACGCGGTCATTTATGAACCGGGTGATACGGGACTTGAATCTCTTTCTGTTGCAGAACAGTTTTCAGTGAACGCATACGGCGGAATGCCCGTGCAGGTCGGATACTGCAATGGAAACAATACAAAACTCAACTGTCTTGAATATCACCGCGGTTCTGAAATCAACATTCCTGCAGACGATATGGTGCTGCTGCTGGCACCGCTTCAGTCTGTAAAAAAAGGCAGACTGAATACGAATGCCGTTGAAGCTTTTTTCGTACCCGCGGGAACGGTCGTACAGATTTATGAGACAACGCTTCACTATGCTCCGTGTAATGCAGTAAAGAACGGAGACGTTTCAAAGAAAGGCTTCCGTGTCATCGTTGTACTGCCTAGAGGTACGAACCTTGCAAAGCCCGAACTGTCTGAAATTGATCCGGAGGACAAACTTTTGTGGGCTGCAAATAAATGGCTGATTGCACATCCCGATTCGTCCGAGGCGAAGGCTGGTGCATTTACCGGTCTTTACGGTGTAAATATTGATATTGCCGGTAACTGAAATCAGGGAACCTCTAAAAACTTCAGTTTTTAGAGGTAACTCTGAAAATGCGATGTTTTAAGTCGTGATATTACAACGACTTAAAACTCGACGGCACCTCTAAAAAGTCACTGAAAGTGAGTTTTTAGAGGTGCCC
>JALNVF010000125.1 GCA_023231445.1 Treponema sp.
GCATGCAGAAGAGCGGTAAAATCCGTTTCATTTTTCCTCACTGATAGAATAATTGTCCAAAAAAAGATATAGTGACTATATCATTTTTTAATGCTTTTTATCAATTATATAACTATTTCAGGGCTGTTGTGGTTACATGCCCGGGAGAATCGTATGAGTGCAGTAATTATAGATGGAAAACAGATAGCGGCGGACGTGCGTGCCGATGTTGCACAACGGACTGCCCATTTAAAAGAAAAGAATATAACACCGTGTCTTTCGGTTATTCTGGTCGGGGATGATCCTGCGAGCGTTTCATACGTTACGGGTAAGCAGAAAGCGCTTGCTGAGGCCGGTATGGCGGACCGTTCAGTACATCTTCCTGAAAATACAACAGAATCTGATCTGCTTAAACTGATCAGTGAACTGAATCAGGATCCCTCCGTTCACGGTATTCTTGTTCAACTGCCGCTTCCTCGTCATATTGATGAAAATAAAGTGCTGCTCGCGATAGACCCGGTGAAGGATGTTGACGGTTTTCATCCCGTGAACGTCGGCAATATGGTTATAGGCCGTCCGTCTCCGCTGCCCTGTACACCGCACGGTATTATTGTGCTGCTGCAGAAAATGCATATCAGAACAGACGGTGCACATGCGGTCGTAATCGGCCGGTCGAATATAGTCGGAAAACCTGTTGCACTGCTTCTGACTCGCAGAGAATGTAACGCAACTGTTACTATATGTCATACCGGTACGAAAAATCTGGCTGAAATTACAAGACAGGCCGATATACTGATTTCTGCCGCCGGTCGTCCGGATACCGTTACCGCCGCGATGGTAAAACCCGGCGCGGCGGTTATAGACGTAGGAGTAACGCGTATACCCGATGCGTCGAAAAAAAGCGGTTTTCATCTTGCCGGAGATGTTGATTTTGCGGGAGTTAAGGAAACAGCTTCATATATTACACCCGTCCCGGGCGGAGTCGGACCGATGACAATAGCAATGCTTATGGTAAACACGCTTGAGGTTGCGGAGCGGACTCTTGGAAAATAAAGGGAAAAAAATACTGCGGGACATTCAGAGTGAAGCGGATACACGTGAAGTCCCCCTGCAGAAAGTGGGAGTACGCGGACTGCAGTATCCTGTGCAGGTATTGGATAAGGTTAACAAAACGCAGCGGACGACTGCTGCAGTAGATTTGTTCGTGAATCTCCCTCATCATTATAAGGGAACACACATGAGCCGCTTCATAGAAATTTTTCATAAACATCACAGCGACCTTACCATGAATCATTTTCTTGAGATGCTCGATGAGATCCGCGGAAGCCTTTCGGCTCAGTATGCTTACGGTACAGTGACGTTTCCCTTCTTTATCGAAAAAAAAGCGCCCGTGTCCGGAGAGGCGGGGATAATGAGTTATACGTGTTCGTACGAAGGAAGTGTTGGAGAGGACATCCGTAATTTTTTTATTTCGATCGCCGTTCCCGTAACGACGCTGTGTCCCTGTTCAAAAGCGATAAGCGATTACGGTGCGCATAATCAGCGCGGTATAGTACGCGTAAAACTGCTGTATTCGGATTTTTTCTGGATAGAAGACGTGATAACGATGATAGAGAACTGTGCATCCGGGGGTTTGTATTCCGTACTCAAACGGCGGGATGAAAAATGGGTTACCGAACATGCATACGACAATCCCCGGTTCGTGGAAGATGTCGTGCGCGAAGTCTATCTGGGACTTCGTTCCTTCCCAGTCGGGAAACCTTTTAAGTGGTTCAGTGTGGAAGCGGAAAATTTTGAAAGCATCCACAATCACAATGCCTATGCGCGTACCGAGTACGGTACGTGCCCGATTTCCCAGAAAGGATATAATGAATGACGTACTTTTTTGAAACATACGGATGTCAGATGAATTCCGCAGAGTCGGCTTCTCTTGAGCAGCTTCTTATTGCACGCAGGTGGACTAAAGCGGATGATCCGCAGGTTGCTGATATGGTCATTATCAATACCTGTTCTGTCCGTGCTACGGCAGAAAACCGTATTTTCGGCCGGCTCGGCTGGTATTCGGGGCTTAAGGCGGTCCGCAGTACAGTCCCGGGCGCTAAAAGCAAGTCTCTTGAACGTGCAGCAGCGTATGTTCAGGACGGAGCAAAGCCTCTGACGCTCGTCGTTACCGGCTGCATGGCTGAACGGCTGCTTTCGTCACTGAAGAAAGACTATCCGTGTATAGACTACGTCGTGGGTACATTTGCGAAGCAGCATTTCGGAGACATAGTTACTGCAGTAGAGGAA
Source organism: Treponema sp. (assembly GCA_023231445.1). Taxonomy (GTDB): domain Bacteria; phylum Spirochaetota; class Spirochaetia; order Treponematales; family Treponemataceae; genus Treponema_D. Next base: position 2,269 of record JALNVF010000125.1, read on the forward strand.
CACCGGTATACGGATGCGCCTGACGATGTTCCTTCATATGAATTTGCACCTCTTTCGTACGAACCGGGAGCATTTTCCTCTTTTGTGCCCATTATGCACGGCTGTAATAATTTCTGTACCTATTGCATTGTGCCGTATGTGCGGGGCAGGGAAGTATCCCGTCCGGCAGATGAGATTCTTGCCGAACTGGATACGCTTTCGTCTTACGGGGTGAAAGAAGTAACACTGCTGGGGCAGAATGTCAATTCCTATCGTGACGGTGATGTCGATTTTGCAGAATTATTGAAAATGATCGCGGATCATCTTGCTGCGGTAAAATCTCCTGTCGGCTGGGTACGATTTATGTCGAGTCATCCGAAGGATTTGAACGACAAAGTCATCAAAGTTATTTCGGAAAATCCGGTACTCTGTCATCATATCCATCTGCCGGTACAGCATGGTTCCAGTCGTATTCTGAAGGCGATGAACCGCCGGTATGACCGTGAATCATATCTTGCACTTGTTAACAGGATACGAGAGGCAATACCGGACGTTTCACTTACAACTGATATTATGCTGGGATTCCCCGGCGAGACAGAGGCGGATTTTTCCGAAGCGGTGAGTCTTATGCAGACGGTACGTTATGAGAACGCATTCATGTACTATTATAATCCGCGGGAGGGAACTCCGGCGTGTAAAATGGATAATCAGGTTCCTCTTGATATAAAAAAGGACAGACTTCAGAAAATTATCGATATGCAGCTTAAAATTACGGCTGAAGAAATGCAGAAACGGGTAGGGAATACGGTCCGGGTACTTGTTGAATCGGTAAGCAGGGACAGTAAGGCGGAAGTCCTTGGTAAGACAGCGCAGGATGAACGAGTGGCTTTTGCCGGTGCCGCATCTCTTATCGGAAGTTTTATGACTGTACGGATCACGGAGCTTAACGGGCAGACGTTTAAAGGCATTGCCGTATAAGGTATGTTGCGGATCTTGTTCAATTCAGGTAAAATAGAATACTAAGGATGCACTGGTAAAATAAAATGCTTAATCAGTGTTTCCGTAAAGAGAGGTGCGGTATGATCGGTCTGATAACTACAATTGTTATTGTTATAGTCATTGCGTTCTTTACGGGATTTAATCTTGATAACAGATGTGACGTGAACCTTCTTTTTCATACATTCCGGAATGTTCCGGTGTTTGTGACGATTCTTATTTCATTTGTCGCCGGCATTATAGTTGCTCTTCCGTTTTCATTCGGCAGAGGGAAGAAAGCAACTGCAAAAAAAATTGCAAAGATGAAGGCAAAAACTGAGCAGGATATCATGAGTAAAATCAATGCAGAAACAAAACAGTCTGATACTGCTCCGGCCGGGAAAAAATGAAAAAAATTATCTGTCTGATACTGTCTGTTTTTTTCTGTTCCTGTTTTATTTCCGCACAGGTACTGACTGCCCGTTCAGTTGCGGATGAATCTGCGAAGGAAGATACGGCAGACGATTCTATCGTATATATAAAATCCAATTTGGATAAACTTACCGATCCGGCTGAGAAACGCGCTTTGTATGCTTTTCTCGGGGCGTTGCAGGAACAGTGTGCACTGTTTGACGATGCCCGGGATTCGTATGCGGCGGCGGCGGCAATAGCTGCAGGTGATGCTCCCGGTATGCCCGTAAAAAGTTCCGAACAGCTTGTTCTTGATGCAGTCCGCTGTGCGCTCAGTTCGGGGGATTCTGCGACAGCTGACAGCTATCTGAATTCGGCAGTCCGGAATTCAGACGACGGCACGATTCAGGCATATATCAAACTGTATGCACTCTGGAGTTCGCTCTGCAGGGCGGAAAGCAGCGATGATCTGGCAGAACCTGTCGTTATGCTCAGGACGTATGCAGTACTTCCGTCAATGACTCCTGTAAAACCAGCCGTGCTTCTTACGCTCTGGTATATTACCGGCGACGATACATACGCTGATTCGCTTAGAAAGGAATTTCCATCGTCTCCCGAGGCAGGAATTGTCACCGGTACCGTTCAGCTGCTGCCTGCTCCGTTCTGGTATTTTATTCCGCGGAAAACAGGAGCGCAGCCGGAGTTAATTACAGATTCCGGCAGTAATGCGGCTGCAGCGGATACGGGAGACAGTGAAAAGACTGCTGATGATGTGCCAGCCGATGTTCAGAAACCAAAAAAACTGCAGATGGGACTGTTCCGGGAAAAAGCAAATGCAGACAGTCTGGTGTCAACATTGACGGACAAAGGATTTAAGCCGTATATAACAACCGAAACCCGTGCAAGCGGTACAACATATTATATCGTCGTTGTCGATGAAGCTGACAAAAGCCTTGAGGACAACCTGAAGACCGCAGGATTCGAATTCTGTCCCATTTTTTAGAAAGCTCAGTCTGCAGGAAAGGAAGCATTCTTCACAAATAAAAAAGGCTGATTTATTTCAGATAAACCAGCCTGATCGTTCTTAAACGAGGGGAAAGATTTTCGGCAATGCCGTGCCTACTTGCTCTTTCCCATTTGCCGGATTAAGCGGTCCGGTTCCGCCATTTTTAAATCCCTGAATCAGCATTACGCTCAATCAGGTACATACCAAGAGCAACAACCGCTAATAACAGAACTAATACCGCCATAGAATTACCTCCTATAACAAGTACCACAAAAAGTTGTGTTTCTGCATCACTACCGTTGCTATTGAAGCAGGATTGTGTTTGGTAATCCTGCTAACACCTATATATATAATACAAAAAAAACACAAAAAGTCAAGAGTAAAAAAGACCTGCCCAACAGGATGGGCAGGTCTTTTTTACGTGTAAATAAACAGAAAATGCGAAAGCATTTTCCACCTTCGACTTAAAACCAGAGACCTGCCCAACAGGATGGGCAGGTCTTTTTTACGTGTAAATAAAATAAAAATGCGAAAGCATTTTTTACTCATTTACTCCTGCTTCCTTTACAGCAGAGCAGTTCCGCACTCAGTGCAGAAACAACAGGGACCGCACTGATGACAGCAAAACTTCCCGAAAGGGCCTGAATAATTTCTACCGCAATGCTGTTCGAGTTTAATACCTGATCAGGCTGCATGTTGTATGTGTAAATCTGGACTAACATAACAAGTGAAGAGCCGGTAAATGCAAGTATAAGTGTATTTGCCATTGTTCCCATCATGTCGCGTCCCATGTGTATACCCGCGGTGAACAGTTCCCCGAATCCTGCAGACTGATTATTCAAATGAACTTCATTTACTGCCGATGCGATCGACATGGCAATGTCCATGACTGCTCCGAGCGATGAAATCAGTACCGCTGCAAAAAGTAATCCGCCTATTTTAAGTCCGGAATGTGCTGCGATCTGCATGAGTGAATCCGTATCACCGAATGTAAATCCCGAGACCATGGTTAATCTGCAGAATACTGTCTGGACACCGGCCGCAAGACTGAGACAGACAAGTGTTCCAGCGGCTGCAGCTGCGGTCTTTCTGCCGGTACCGCCTGTCAGCGGCAGTGTAATGCCTGCTGTTACGGCTGCAAGCAGCACGGCAGTCCCTGCAGGCTGTATCCCGCGGTATACAAGTGGTATAAAAACAAACAGTATGCTTGAGAGGGTGAAAACTATGGCAAGTACTGACCGGAACCCCTGTCTGCCGCCGGCAGTGCAGAGAAGAATAATGATAAGTATCGCAAACAGGCAGAGGACGGGCAGTCTGTCCGGGGTACTGACAAAGACATGAAAGATTTTTTTGTCACCCGTTGCATTTACCGATACGATCAGATGATTTCCTCTGGTAAACCGGTAACTGGTATCATAATTAAGGTAATTTGTGAAGGGAACAACTTTTCCCGCGTATTGCCCGGAGAGTATCCGGACGGTAAGATTCTGGATTCCTGTCACCATTCCTTTTTGAACGGAATGATTTTCCAGTTTTTCTGAAGAAACTGCAGTGACAACCGCTTTTTCAAATGAAACGCTGTCTCTGCCTGATAGTTTGTATATATCATAATAGGATGTATGCCGGCTGATCAGCATTGTACATGTCGTATAGAGAATGATAAGAACGGCAAGGACGATATCTGAAATCAACTGTCTGCCGGATATATGTAGTTTCATCTGGAAGGCTCCGGTAGAAACCGGCACATAAAGCCGGACGCGGCTGCTGTGCTGGTTTCTTTTTTTAGTTGAAAAGGTACATGCCTTTATTTTTTATTTATGCTATAGGTATCAATAACGGCATCGGAATCCGTTTCGTATGTGGTAATCTTAAACTGACTCTTCGTTACGGTTACATAGGAATAGGTCGGTACATTGTTCTGCCACCCGACTGCGCTGAATGAATGATCCGCACTTGTATTGTATTTGTAATATTTACTTCCTGTTCCTGAATCAAGGGTAAAGTATACCGTTCCTTTCGGGTTTGTAACAGATTCAGTTTTTGTTGTATCAACCGGCATGCCGCCGAGCATCTGCCACGTACGTGTGTAATAGTGATCATGACCATTAAGCACAACATCCACCTTGTATTCATCCATCAGTTTTGTCCAGTTCTGACGCATAAAGAGAACATCGTCATCAGGTGCGTTAGCAGCAGAATGGTTCGCTTCACTGTAGGGTGCCTGGTGGAATGCGACTATCTTCCACTGTGCGTTTTTGTTTGCTTCTATGGCATCTTTTAAAGCCTGTTCATGTGCAGCGGTATCGTAGAAGTTGTTGCCTTCGAGAATGATGAAAAGAACGGGACCATAGGTGAACCAGTAATCGCCGTCGTTGTTCAGTATTTTGTTGTTTGATGTCTGTCCCAGGTCCGATACATTCGGAAGATTATAGTGGAAACTGTAGTATTTTCCCATCTGGTGGTCATGGTTGCCTTCAAGGACTGCAAGCTGATGTTCCTGTATGTAATTATGGTCCTGATCCGGATTCATAAAGGTTTTATACTCAGACTGCTGCTTTGCAAGCGAGTCATAGTTGTTAACCTGATCTCCCAGAGAAAAAAGAAAGTTTACATTCTGATGATCTTTCAGTACTGTTGCAAGTGTTTTTGTCCAGCCTGCACGGTCATGTTCAAGGTCCCCTGATGCGCCCATCTGGGGATCGCCGAAGACTGCAAAACTGATGTCCCGGTCATTACCTGTTTTAAACGTGTATATGCTGCTCCATGTCGTACCGTCGCCGACGCGGTATGAATATACGGTGTTGGAAGCAAGATTTTCAACAGTGACTTTGCAGGCACATTCACCGGTCGCTGTTTCACCGTTTTCCGGATTATCCTGAACTCCCTCTGTTGCGATGACAGGGACAGAAATACCAGTAAAAGCGGTATCCCTGGGAAACTTGTTCTTTTTTACCAGTGTCGTTTTTGCAATCTGGACTACCGGTGCAGTGAGTGAACCTGAAATCCAGTTAAAACGGGCTTCAGAGACAGTACTTCCGACTCCGACTGTAATGTTATACGGCTGAGCCGTAACCTGCTGGCGGGTAAACGGAGCAGATTTGGCTGCCGGAGTATCCTCCGCATTTGCAGTAAACAGCAGGCAGGCAGCGCTGACTGCTGCGAACAGTGCTTTTTTCACCATTTTCATAGTATTTCTCCTTAACAAAAATATCTGTGTATATATGCACGGATTACCGGAGATACAGATCCGGTACAGATGATTTCTTATACTCCTGTTCTGTATGAATTTGGTAAAAAATCAGTGAAAAAGTGATTAAACCTGTTTTGCCTGTTTTTTTTGGGGGAATAATTTTAAAAGCATTGTGTTTTACTGTTTTTGGAATTATAGTTATTACTATTAGGAAATAAGGAGAGCCTCGGAATGAAAAGAATATCCACCAAGATTTTTTTAGCAACACTGGCGGCTGGTTTAGGTGTCGGTATAGTCTGTCTTGCTGCAAATTTTGTCATCATCAGAAAAATCAGTAACGGAAATATTGTTTCAATGGACCGTACACTCAGAGAGGATTATGACAAACTCATCAAATCTGAAGTTGAAACGGTTATGACGATTCTTGACCGGTACGGGAAAATGTATGGTGACGGTACGTATACAAAAGCCGAAGCTGAAAAGCGTGCGGCGGATGCTGTCCGGAATTTGCGGTACAATAACAATTATTTCTGGGTAGATACTTCAAAAGGCGACAATGTCGTCTATCTCGGTACAGAAACTGAAGGAACAAACAGATATAACCAAAAGGATGTGAACGGGACGTTGTTTGTACAGGAAATTATCAAGACAGCACTGTCGGGGGGCGGGTTCGTTAATTATTATTTCCCACGCGGTGGTGAAACTGAGGCAAAACCGAAACGAAGCTATTCTGCGTATTTTCAACCGTTCGACTGGATCGTAGGTACGGGGAATTATACGGACGATATTGATACGATTGTTGCTGCAAAGAAAAGTGCAGAGGAAGCGCTTATTCAAAAAAGTTCTGTTGCTATAGTTATTATAGCGCTGATTGTTATACTGCTGTCTGTTATTGTATCGATTATTCTCGGAAGGACGATTTCGAAACCTGTCAGGTCTGTGGCGTCTGTATTGAAATCTCTTTCGGATGGAGAAGGAGATCTTACCGGAAGGCTTCCGGTGCTGTCTGACGACGAAGTCGGCGAGCTGAGTACCAGTTATAACACATTTCTTGACCGGCTGTCAAAAATTGTCCGTTCAATTAACGAAACTATGTCTCAGGCAGTAAACCTTAAAGAAATTATGACTAATGCAACACAGGAGACTTTCAGTGCTCTTCACGAGATTTCTTCAAATGCTGCTTCCATGAACGACCAGATGAAAGTTCTTGACGGAACAGCCGGAGAAGCAGCAAAAGCTGTTTCTAAGATAAACGGGAATATCCTTTCACTTGATGACGGTGTTGAAAATCAGAGCAGCGCAGTAGAGGAAGCGACCGCATCTGTTAAACAGATTGTTTCGTCAATGGAAAGCGTTGCGGAAATTACAAATAAAAAAAGTACTGCAAGCAGGGAGCTGGCAGAAGCATCA
>JALNVF010000126.1 GCA_023231445.1 Treponema sp.
ACGAGCTTGAATTTGCATCAGTCACAATTACTTTACATCCTGCTGCATCGGCTGCTTCTATAAATGACTTCTTAAACTGTACAGCCCAGGTTTCCGTCTGGTTGTGCATTGAGAGTCCAATGATGAGCTGAGCCGCGGAACCTGCTGTCGTTTTCTGATTTTCTGTGTTTACTTTGCGTGAATAACACGCGGTAAAATTCAAAACTCCCGCAATGATAAAAAATAAAATCTTCTTTTTCATTGTTTTTTCCTCCTATAATTTTCTTACAGTATAGATACCTTTTTTAATCTGCGAGAAAACGGCAGATATGATTCAAAGCTTCAAAAGTCTGACTATACGTCCGGAGAATGAATGCATGCGGCATACCTTTATAAATACGTACATCAACGGGAACTCCTGCATTCTGAAGTAATTTTGCATAAATAAGTCCGTCATCACACAGCGTATCACACTCGGCCTGAATAAACAAAGCTTCCGGTAAATGAGAAAAATCTTTTGCAAAAATCGGTGATATATACGGGTTCTTTCTGTTGTCGACAGATTTTAAATAGTGCCCGATATAATCAATTTCCTTGACAGAATCGTCCCCTGACGGAGTTCCATAGATTTTTACAGACTGTTTTTCCACCTCTGTCGTTAAATCAGTTACCGGATAAATGAGCACCTGCTTATGTATGTCAACATCATTCTGATCGCGGGCCAGTAAACAAACAGCAGCAGCAAAATTACCTCCGCTGCTGTCACCGCATACACTTATTTTTCCGGAATCTATCTTCCATTTGCCGGCATTCTGCTGTATCCATTCGAGCGCTGTATAACAGTCCAGTAAACCGACGGGAAATTTATATTCAGGCGCCAGACGATATCCTATACTAAAGACTGTCATCTGTCCGTGAGAAGCCAGATAAGACGGTACATAGTCGTGAGTTTCTATACTACAGGTAATAAACGCTCCACCGTGAAAAAAAACAACAGCAGGAAGCACTCCGTCATTATGTGCCGGCCGGTAAACTTTTACATCAATTTTCTCCCCGTCAGCTGCACTGAAAGATGTATATTCCTTATAAATAGTTGTATCAACCGAATAAGGCCTTGTTATTTTATGATAAAATTCAGCTTCCCGTAAAACAATTTCTTTTCTTTGTGAAGGTTCAAATCCCGCGAGAAAATCCGGCTGCAAATTAACCTTCGGATCTAACGGTCCATATTCGCTTTTTACAAAAGGTTCAAACGTACGCATATTCCCTCCTTACTGATTTTCAAAAAATGCAGGCGGACTGTAAAATAATATTTGCATAAGGAGTTGTCTCTCCTGTCCTTATTACAGCCTTACAGCCTTTGAGTTCATGTTTTAAATCCTCATGTGGTACAAAATCTATTTTGACATTTCCCGCCGCTTCAAGTATTCCCTTGAGAACTGACGGGTTTTTTTCCTTTATTTCTTCTGCCAATGTTATTTTTTCTATTTTCATATCAGAAAGGACAACTTTTAAAACGTCTAAAAATGAAGGTGTCCCCAATTTTAATGAAATATCTATAAGCTCTGTTTCATCAGGACACGGTAATCCACAATCTCCTATACAAAGAGTATCTGTGTGCCGCATATATGAAAGTATTCTGGATATGTCGCTGTTTAAAATTCCATTTTTTTTCATTACAGGTTCCATTTAGTTAAACGTTTGCGCAAACGTTTAACTAAATAAAATAGTAACATACAGATTTTGTGCTGTCAAGTTTTTATTTAGATTCTTATACATGAATCCCGTATAACAAGATATGGATCAAGAACCACTTTTTCCACTTTATCTGCAGTATGCTCTATCTGCCCAAGCAGGTTCCGGACTGAGATTTCCGCCATTTCATCTATCGGCTGCGCAACTGTAGACAACTGAGGCAGCATAATATTTGCCAGCTGCGTATTATCAAAGCCTATAACAGATATCTGCTCAGGGATCTTTATTCCGCCGGAAATAGCCCTGTGCATAAAACCGAGCGCCATCATATCATTTGATGCAAAAATACCGTCCGGCATCTCCGGCAGCTTCTGAAAATATTCAAAAGCCGCAATTCCTCCTTCAAAATGAAAGTCGCCGGTAAAAATATATCTTTCATCAATTGCCCTTCCGGCATCACGAAAGGCCTTCCTATAGCCTTTCAGGCGCTGATTGCTTGAAATAATACGTTCAGGTCCTGTAATGCAGGCAATCTTTTTCAGATGCAGCCCCAGCAGATAAGAAACTGCCTCGTAAGATCCTTTTTCATTGTCGACAAAAATACTATTGACGGATTTATCTGCGGATTCCCGGTCCGCGATAACCAGAGGAACTGCATACTGTTTGAATTTATCAATATCATTACCAGAATAATCGGAAGATATAATGATGACCCCGTCTACCTGTTTTGAAATAAGCATATCGGCATAAGAAGACTGTTGCCGTGAATCATTGTCTGTGTTGCACAAAATTATGTTATATCCCATTGAAAAACAACAACGGTCTATAGCGCGGGAAATTTCAGCAAAAAAGAAATTAGTACAATCCGGTACAATCAAACCTATTGTCTTTAAGGATCCTCCCTTGAGACCACGGGCCATAAGATTCGGTTTATAGTTAAGTTCATTCATAGCAGAAAAAACCTTCTGACGCAAATCATCACTTACGTAACGGGTATTGTTACAAACATGAGAAACGGTTGCTGTAGATACACCGGCTTTTTTTGCTACATCATTAATAGTAATCATAGAACTTCACGTAAAGTTAGCACAAAAGAACTTAAATAACAAGAAAATACCGGCTGTTTACCATTGAATATACTACTGTATATGGTAAACACACCGAAAGTTACAGATTTTCTCATAAATAGTCTGCGTTTGCTATTGTACCGGATGTACAACAGCAAAAACAGCAGTCACGTTGTCCGGGCACGATATAGTTGCTGAAGCACCTTTCTTAAGCGACTTCAGTACCGGAATCAGTTTTATATCGGGAACGCAGGTGGGTGCTTTTGTAACCGCGCCCTGGCAGCTTCCGCTTTCGTCAAGATACACTCTGAACGCTCTGTCTGCTGCAAAAGGCTTTGAAAGCAGGCATACCAGCAGCCGCCCGCTGCGGAAACCGAGTGAAAGTTCGCCGCTCATGGCAAACGGTGTGCCGAACATATGTATTTTTCCGGCATATGACGCTTCGCTGCCGGTAAACACTCCATCAAGCCGCTGCCGGCAGTTTCCGGTAGTATCTCCGAACCATATAAGCCGGGGATGCAGGCCTCTGTCTATCTCCTCCTTCCATAAATCGTGCAGGCACGACTGATAGACCGGTTTGGGTGCATTTTTCTGTGCTGCCGTTGAAAACAGCACTACATCAAGATCAAGAACATCTGTCTGCATGCTGTTGTCCATGCAGGGCATCAGCGCCGACATCATACTGCTCACCGAGTCATAACGAATCGGAATAAGTATATCATACTGTCCGGACAGCGGCTGGTCGAACCGGTACCGTTCGCCGTTCATTCTGCGGTCATCCGAGGCAAGTGCGTCGGTCCGGCAGACTGTCTGAACGAGCTCGCCGGATTTTGTATAATCCGGCGGTACTATGATAAGCAGCAGTTTTGAACGTACGGGAAACGGTGTTCCTTCACGCATATTATGCAGCGGCGCAACAGTTTTTTTCTGTATATCATCTGCGGACATTCCGTTGAACAGCAGCGGCAGCGCAGGTTCTTTTCCGGTGAGTTCTTTCAATACCGCGTCCATTTCGGTAAACGATTTTTTATACACGAACGGATCTGCCCCTGCTGGTATATTCGCCTGTATCAGTTTTCCCGTGTCCGCAAGCGGAATAAGCCAGGCCTGTACGGATACGGCTCTGGCCAGCAGTTCGTCCGCATCCGTCTGCCCGGAATCATGAAGTTCCTTCAGTTTCTCTACCGCAGCATCAATATTACGGTCAGTACCTCTCCCGTAATACAGGCATTCAGCAATCTTTTCACCTGCATCCGCACTGCCGGCTTTCTCCGCTTTCCGGTACCAGTATAACGCCGTGCTCCAGTTCTGCTTTGTACCGGCACCCGCAGCAAAACAGGCTGCAGCTTCATTCATTCCGAATACGGATCCCTTTCGTGCCAGCCTGAGAAAAAGTTCCAGCGCTCTGCCCTCGTTTTTTTCCGTACCGTACCCGTTTTTATAATACAGCGCAAGAGCCGGGACCGCATCGTCATTACCCCCTGCAGCGGACTTATCCATCCAGTAAAACGCCTGTCCGGGGTCTTCGGGAATACTTTCACCGTCAGCATACGCACAGGCAAGTATATACTGGGCGTTGCCGGAACCGAGTTCCGCAGCTTTCCGGTACCAGACGACAGCTCCGGTCTTATCCTGTTTCTGCCCGATTCCTTTATCAAGCATGAACCCAGTATTAAAACAGCCGTTTACGTCGCCCTGTTCGGCGGCAGACTTAAAATAACTGACCGCTTTTTCAGTATCCTGATCAACACCGTATCCGTTTGCATACATATACCCCAGAGAATTCACCGCAGATATACTGCCTGCCGCTACAGCAGCATTGATCCATGTGAGCGCCTTAGCATAATCCTGATCCAGACCGCCGCCGTTAAGATATTCCGCTCCGATATGAGCCATTCCCGCCGCGTCGGCAGGGGCATTCCTGACAACACGGATGCATCCGTTAAGGATACCGTCCGGACCGGCAGGCGTCATGCGTGCAGCCTTTATATCCTCATATGTATCGCCTGCTCCGCCTCCGGCAGTAACATACGTACCGGACACCGCATCAAAACAGATCTCCGGCACATTCCCGAAAAGATCATGTATTCCGTACACGTTGGGATTCCGTTCTCCCTCTGTATGAACAATACCTCCGCTGTCCCAGCTGTACCAGGCACATTCCGCAAGCATGTCTTCCGTTTCAGGAAAAGTGTCCGTTCCGCCGGTGGCCGCATACAGCCATTCGTCATATCTCGGAACGCGGTAGCCGCCTGCCGAAAAATCACAGACGATTTCTCCGTTTTCACCGAGTGCATAACACGGCTTCAGTCCTTCCGCGGCACTTTTCCAGTTGCAGTACGCAGCAACCTGATCTAGTGTAAAACCGACTGCAGGCATCCATGAAGGATTAAACCGGTATTTCTTCCTTAGAATTTTGTCTTTGTGAAAAAACGCGGCAGAAAAGCCTGAATCCCGTTCAAACTGTTTCCACTGTTCCTCCGCTGATTCAATGGAACTCATAAAAAAACCGCTTACCGGCGTACTACCTCTGCCGACAAAATCCATAACAACGGAAACCGGATCAGGCCGTCTCACAGCCTGCGGGGATTCTGCAGCAATGACCGTACGTTTCGAAAAAGTGAACTGCGCACTGCTGACCGTATAGGAAAGCAGGATTCCGTTTCCCTTTGTCCATCCGACAGTAATTCTGGTACCGTTTTTTCCCTGAAAATAAAGCGACACCGAACCATCGTCGTTCTGCGTTTCCCTGCTGCCTGAAATCCGTACTTTAATTTCACCGGAAGGGCGGTATCTGAATTCGTATTCGGTGCCGGATTTTAATACACTGCACAGAGGCATCTTTTCTATCCTGATTCCCTGACTCACCGCCTGATCAAAGTCGTCATAGCACAATACCGCACCACATTCCGGATGTCCGGAAAAAAACGAATATATTTCACACGGGTCAAGCCCGCTGTACGCCAGATCAGGCTGGATATACGGCAGCTCCCGGAATAAATCTCCACTTACGGGCGGTTCAAGCAGTTCGTCGGAAGGGTCCGGCGGCAGATGGGTAAAGACTGCGGCCGCAGGATGCGGGTCAAACCACCACGGCTGAAAAAAACGGCAGAATCTTCCGCCGTGCACATATCCGGCACCCCACGTGGGATCCACGATAATATCACGGTCCACCAGCCGGACGATATTCCATGCATGGCCGCCACCCTGACCGAGACTTGTTCCCGGGCGGTAGAACATATTGTTCTTCGCTTCTCCGCTGATGAGCTCAACTTTAAGGCCTGCATGTTCCGCCATCCGGCAGAACAGCATGGCATATCCCTGACAGACGCTTCTGCGCTGCCTGAAAGCTTCATCGGGAGAGGAAATACGGTACGATGTATCGTATGCAACAGTATATGCAAGCCAGTCAAAAACCGCACGCGCTTTTTCAATATCGCTGGTACATTCCGCAGTTATTTTATCCGCCACTTCCTCCGGTGTTTTCCCGCAGTCAGGTCCGCATTTGAGTACGTACGAATCGACTGCCGCATAGTCGGGGCGTACCGCCGTCTTCCACACATCGGCAGGCCGGGAGAAGACCGGAGCAGCAATAAAAAAAAGAAAAAACAGGAAGATGCTGATCTTACATATACTGCAGGTGTCCCGTCTTTCCTGTTTTTTTAATATCAGATTTTTCAATTTTAGTATCTGGTATATCCGTGGTATCGATAGTACGTTGTGTATATAATCCGGCATTGCTTGTCCTTCCTGACCTTCACATTCCTTCTGCCGACCGGCAACAGATATGCTTCAAATATAATTATATCCCGGATTTCACTTACCGGCAGCGTCCTGTCTAAAAAAATCACAGATTTTAGTTATTATTAAGGATATCAGGCTTTTCTATTTTGAACTGACAAAAAATACTAATTGCATTATACTCGGAATATTGAGGGAGAATTGTTTAAAATGTCACTTCTGAATAAAACCTTTATTTTTTCCGTTATTCTTTTCTTTTGTATATCCATAGTGTCTTTCTGTGTTTACCGGGAATTATCAAAACGTATTGCAGCCGATACTGTTTCACAGGAACTTGAAAAACTTGCTCTGACAAAGGGGTTGTCGCTTGAAAGTTCCGTAAAACCGGATATTGCGATTGCAGTAAAAATGGTACAATCTCCTCTTATTCTTGATTATTTCAAAAATCCCTCAGCGGAACCTGTTCATACGATGGCTCTTAAAGAACTGGAAAAATATCAGGAAGCATATTCTTCAAAGCAGATATTCTGGGTAACAGACAGTGATAAACACTACTATTATAATTGTACATATTCATATACGGTGGAACCGGAAAAGGAAGGACAGGAATGGTATACGGCAACGCTCAACAGCGGGAACCTGTACAACTTTTATGTAGACTACGATATCGGAATAAAAAAAACTAATCTCTGGATCAATGCCCTTGTATTTGATGAAAATAAAAAACCGCGCGGCATAGCCGGAACAGGAATTACCCTTGATGCTTTCATAAATCAGGCTTATGAAGGACTTAATAAACCTGTTACGATGTATTTTTTCAATACACAGGAAATCGTAACGGGAGCGGCAGAAAAGACACTGCTTGATAAAAAAGTACAGATAGGCACGATGTTTCCCTGTCCTCCTGATTTTAAATCTCTTACAAGCGGATTGCAGGACGGCGAAATCAGACATTTTACCTGTGGAAATCAGCTGGGAGTTATTACGTATATTCCGACATATAACTGGTACCTTGTAGCTGCACAGCCTGTTGTTACGGGGAAAGGATTGAATCAGAAACTGCTTCTTACAGTTCTTATCGGCGGAGTTCTTACCTTTGCACTTACAATTCTTGCATACGGAATGTTCGTCCGTCATACGCTCAGACCTCTCGAAAAACTCCGGAGGGAAATGGAATCCGTAGCTGAAGGTGATTATACCGCTTCGATGAATTATAAAAAACACGATGAAATCGGAAGTTTAAATGCAAGCCTGGGATCCATCACTGACTCTTCAACCAGAATCATCAGCAGTATACGAAAACAGGCTGAACAGGTAAGTAATATTACAGAAAAACAGCTCGAAAATATAAGTCAGTGCCGGAAACGGACATCAGAAATAGTCTCTGCACTGGAAGCTGCCGATGCAGCTGCAGGGGAAGAACAGGATATTCTGCGGCAGACAAATGAATCTGTACAGAAAAATGAAAATGACATTTTGAATTTTCGAACCATGATACAGATGCAGTCAGAAGCGATAAAAGATGCCGGAGAAGATATCGGAAAAATGCTAGCCTGCGTACAGTCTCTGGACAAATATAACGAAGATGCAGCAGGCAATATAGAGCAGCTGTATAAGAATTCTACCGGCAGCGCAAACCAGTTCTCAGAAGTTATAAAACTTATCGAAAAAATTTCAGAACAGACTGCATCTATGCTTGAGACTAATACAATAATCGCATCGATTACGGAACAGACAAATCTGCTCGCTATGAATGCCTCTATAGAAGCAGCTCATGCCGGTGATGCGGGCAAAGGTTTTGCCGTTGTTGCAGATGAAATACGGAAACTTGCAGAGCAGACAAAAAAACAGTCGGAAGGAATTGAAAAGGTTATTAAAGATATAACAGATTCCATAAAGGAAGTCTCGAATGTGTCACAGACGACTAATACCATTATCAGTGAAAATGTAAAAAATACAGAATCGGCACAAAAATCTTTTAGTAATGTATCGAAAATTATTGACGATCAAATGAAATTAAGCAATGGAATATCGGCAGGCCTTGCATCAGTAACACAATCATCAGCAACGGTTGCTGCCGGATTCAGCGAAATGAAACAGGATAACGATATTATCGCGGCAGGGAGTATTGAAGCAGCGAAAAAAATCCGGCTCCTTACGGAAAAAATAAGTACAATTTCTGCAAATGCACGCGGGATAGACGGGATCGTTGAAGATATTTCAGCCTTTGCCGTACACAACAGAGAAGACATCGACAAACTGTGCACAGGTATGGAATCGTTCAAACTGAAGGCAGTAATTTAAATAAGCTGTTATGCCGGCTAAAAATGTAATAATACAATTTCGGAAATTACTTGTTTTACGATATCCTGCGGGTTATACTATTCTCTGTAGAATACTTCTATTATATACAATATTAAGGTATTATGTATAATAGTAGATATATTTTCAGGAGAAACTATTTTATGGAAAAGAATTCCTCAAAAACGAACACCACCGGAAAAAAACGAAAAAGTATAATCGCACAGTTTTCTATGCGGCTGGGACTTGTGATTGCAGTATTATTCGTTGCGTTGGGAGTATTGTCATATATTTCCGTCGCAAAAGGATCTGAAAAAAGTATTTCCAATAATATCAGCGGAATGGTTCCGGTATATGCAGATGCAATCGATTCATGGAATCAGCAGTTTATACGCGAAATACATTTGTAC
>JALNVF010000127.1 GCA_023231445.1 Treponema sp.
ATGGAATATGCATTGGGCAGTCAGAGTTTCTGAAGAAGGATCTGATTGAGCGGGTGCTTCAGTATGAAGTTTTTCAGAGAAGCTGCAGGTATTTCTTTTGGTATGCTTGAATTTGTCATTTGTTCTTAAAACCAGAGATGCCAGGTGTATACGAACGGATACGCAATAAGCTGCCAGAGCGTAAAATCCGTTGCCGTCCGCATCAGTAATCCCTTTACAAGCAGATTGTATACGAGCAGATATCCCGCAAATACGGTAATGAACGCAGTCAGCTGGAATTTCAGTGCATTCCAGACGTGATCAACCATTGCCCGTTTCTTGGGAAGCCACGCAGGCAGTTTTCCTTCATTCCATCTGCGGAACATGAAGGAAAAAAATCTTTTCTGTTTCTCTGAAGCTCCCGTGAACGCATTATCCGCAAATGCGGTATATGCTGCTTCCGCTGTTTTATCCTGCCATTTCAGTTTTCTGTGCTTCGGATTTGCAAGTGCATCCTGATTTTCCCGTGCATTCACCTGTTTTAGTCTGGACCCGAACTGTACACAGGCTTTGATTCCCCTGATGATGTTTGGAATGAGTGCTGCTGCAAACCATACTGCAACAAAACATAATAGTCCTGAGGCAAGCAGTTTATCGGCGGTCCAGCCGGGACGTGAAAAATAGAGGAGCATCATCGACGTCGTAAAAAGCACCAGTTTCAAAAGTGAATTGAACAGCATGCGCCTGCAGAACAGGCTGAACATTTTTCCCACGGTGTCGGAAACTGCGTCTTCCGTTATGCGGTCGATCTGTTCACAGGCGGCACTGCCGGCCTCCTGCATGCCGTTTTTAATCTGTTCCGTTACTTTCGGGATAGTATGCAGGATAAGGTCTTTGCACTGGGCATAGATGAAGGCAATGACAGCCGCATCGTCGAGAAGGCCTGCAGGACCCAATGTATCGGGAATTATATCGAACGGACTTACAAGGTAAATGAGCGCCCCGATTATCAGTACTTTCGTCGAGGCCGGAACATCGGGGGACTTGAATCCTTTCCATAATGTCTGAACCATATCCCAGATTCCGGCTATCGGACCGCGTTTCATTTTTTCAAGATTATTTTCGACGTTCCTGATATCACCGGCACCGGCCTGTTCTCCCATTTTTTCCGCTTTTTCAACAGCCTGTTCGTTTATCTTTTTTCGTATGCCGGATGAAAATTTCAGTGGTATATGCTTCATTCTGTAATAACTCCGTAGGCAGACAGTAATTTTTCGAGCGGCCATCTGCCCCTGTTTGCGGGGCTTGTCGACGGCAGGCAGACTGCAGGAATGCCGGTTACTGATTCACATAATTTCGTATAGTATTTGAATGCCGTTTGTCCCGTACAATATACACGTCTGATACGGGAACCGGCAAGTACTGCGGTAAAATCATTCGGACGGGGGTTGCGTATACTTGCATCATCTGCACCCGAAATGTCGCAGCCGGCAAGCACGTCCCACAGTGCCAGATGATGGTGCAGAATCAGTGCCCTGCGTTCTTCAACGGCAGGGGCACCGCCGTCGTTCGCGTATAAAAGATTTTCCCCCGTCACTGCCGCAATCACCGGCCAGAATCTGTTCTGCGGATGCATATAATAGAATCCTGCTTCCCGTGATTTTGGCGAGGGCATTGTTCCGAGGATGAGCACTCTGCTGTCCGTATCCCAGACAGGTACCAGCGGATGAATAATATAGGATGAATCAGTCTGTAATTTCATATGTACTGCTAAAATATAGCATAAAACAAGTCAGGTATGATACAATCAGTACTTCAGGAGGGATAATGAATGACGTGTACGTCAGCAGTAAAAATATTTGTTGTTAATATGATACTTTTTTCAGGAATATCTTTTCAGGTACCGGCAGCTGCAAAAGTTCACACTGACAGGAGTACATTCCCCGTATCTGAAATACGGGAAATTGATGTCGGACTTGCATCAGAAGAACTGGAAATATGTTCCGGAAACGTACAGAACATTGAAGTCGAGATTGTGACGAACAGAAAAAACGGTATCCCTGTGGTAACGCTGTCGGGAAACAGTCTGAAAATCAGTAAAGAACCATATTTTGAATTAAGATTTTATACGCGCTGCGTCGTACGTATTACCGTTCCGGAAGATTTTTGCGCAGATGAACTTACCTGTACAACTTCAAGCGGCTCTCAGTCAGTACAGCATATAAAAAGTATGGAAGCTGATTTCAATACTTCAAGCGGCAGTATTACATGCGAATCCCTTCATATACAGAAAGTACTTGAGGTACGAACTTCGAGTGGTTCCATCGGCGTAAAAAACTCCCGGATGAAGGAGATCACGTGCCGGACTTCGAGCGGAAGTATTCGTACAGACGGACTTATATGCAGTTCCGCGGAATTTGAATCGTCCAGCGGGGCTGTCGGTGCTGACGGAATAACGGCTGACGTATTGAAGGCTCAAACCTCGAGCGGCGGAATTTTATGCAGTTTAAAAACGCTTCCCGGTCAGGAATCACGGATAGAATCTGCAAGCGGAGACATCAGACTGAAGCTGCCCGAAAACGACGGTTTCTCGGTTTCAGCGGATACGACGAGCGGCACATACCGGAATGAATTTACAGGGGCTCACCAGAGCCGCATCAATTCTTCCTTGCGCGATGTCTATAAATCCGGTATCATACAGTTTGTACTTAAAGCGGCGTCAGGTTCTATTTCAGTAGAAAAAATATAGCAGATATTTTGCCGGAGTATGCGGAAAGCCTGTATGTTTTATACAGCAGGCAGAGGAGGAACTATGAAACATATAAAAAAAATATATATAAGCATTTTTTTTGCCGTCGTTTTTATGACTTCTGCCTGTTATGGGAAAAAATCCTATAAAGATGCATCTCTTCCTGTTGAAGAACGGGTGAGTATCCTTGTACAGCAGATGACCCTGGACGAAAAAATCGGACAGATGACACAGATTGCAAAAGACTCGGCCAGTCCTGATCTAGTGTCGTCGAAATTTCTGGGAAGCATTCTTTCAGGCGGCGGCGGTTCACCACGTATGAATACCACCGGTGAATGGCGGAAAATGGTTGATGCATACCAGAAGGCAGCCCTGTCAACGCGTCTCGGTATACCGGTATTATACGGTACAGATTCTGTTCACGGACATAATAACCTTCATGATGCGACAATCTTTCCGCATAACATCGGGCTGGGTGCTTCGGGGGATGCGGATCTTGCAGAAAAGATCGGACGGGCTTCAGCAGAAGAAACTGCGGCGGCCGGCATAACGTGGACGTTTGCACCGTGCATCGCAGTGCTTCAGGATCCGCGGTGGGGACGTTCGTATGAATCGTTCGGCAGCAGTACGGCTGACACAGCACGGCTTGGTGCTGCATTCATTAAAGGCTTTCAGTCTGTAGACGGTATGCGTACTACGGCGAAGCACTATCTCGGAGACGGCGGCACCACGTTTGGTTCATCAAAAACAGGGAATTACCTTATCGATCAGGGAGACACTCAATGCGGCGAAGCCTTCCTCCGGAAAACATATCTTCCTCCGTATAAAGCAGCGGTAGACAGCGGTGTACGCATCGTCATGGCGTCTTTTTCCTCGTGGAACGGGACAAAAATGCATGCGGATTCATATCTGCTCACTGATGTGCTGAAAAAAGAACTCGGTTTTACCGGATTCATCGTTTCCGACTGGGGCGGTATCGATCAGATTTCCTCCGATTATTATGATGCAGTTGTTAAAGCTGTCAACGCCGGTATCGATATGAACATGGTTCCGTATGATGCGGACAAATTCATACGGACGGTAAAAAAAGCCGTTGCTTCAGGCGATATTCCGCAGTCCCGCATAGACGATGCGGTAAGCCGGATTCTCCGTGTTAAATTTGAATCAGGTATTTTTGAACATCCGTACCGCGACGAATCGTATATACAGACGGTTCGTTCCGCCGGGCACCTGCAGCTTGCGCGCAGAGCCGCAGATGAGTCAATTGTCGTTCTGAAGAACAAAAACAGTGTGCTTCCGCTGAAAGAAGCTGCCGGTGTGTATCTCTGCGGACGCGGAGCGGACGATATCGGCTGTCAGTGCGGCGGCTGGACAATGACGTGGCAGGGAAGCGAAGGGAATATAACGGAGGGAACGACAATAAAGAAAGCGCTTGGCGAAAAGTATAAAATACTTACGTATGATGCAGACGGAAAATTCGGAAAACATTCAGACAATGCAGTGTGTGTCATTGTCGTTTCCGAACATCCGTATGCAGAGGGAATGGGAGATTCCTCCGACCTTATGCTGCCGCAGCAGGACAGAACGGTATACGAACGCGTTTCAAAACAGTTTAAAACAATTGTCCTTGTTGTATTGAGCGGGCGTCCCGTAATCCTCGGCAGTATGGCGGAAAACTCAGCGGCAGTCGTAGCTGCATGGCTTCCTGGTTCGGAAGGAGGATACGGTGTTGCCGATATCATAAGTGGTGCTTTTTCTCCCCAGGGAAAACTTCCCGTCGACTGGCCCTTGTCAGCAGCTCAGCTTCCCTGTTCTAATTTTTCGTCGGGAAAAGAACGTCCGCTGTATCCGCAGGGTTTTGGTTTAACGTGGTAATATGCCGGCTATTTTGCGAATAATCTCCTCCGGAGAATAATCCGCAGGGAATCTTCTGCTTTCCTGCGGAGCAGTCCTGCATGCAGACCGTTTCCTTTCCCGGCATGTAAAAATAAGTCCGTATTATACATTGTGTCATTGTTGATTGCTCAAAACAGCATATTGCCATATAATTCAGTCACACTAATGCAGGGTTACTGGAGTAAAATATGGAAATAGAAACAAAATGTCTTCATGCAGGGTACGAGCCTAAGAACGGTGAGCCCCGCGTCGTACCTATAGTTCAGAGCACAACATACCGGTTCGATTCATGCGACCATGTTGCAGCGCTTTTTGACAAACCGACTGAGTTTATGTATTCCCGGTTTGCGAATCCGACATGTGATGCGGTTGAAAAAAAAATAGCAGCACTGGAAGGCGGCGTCGGCTGCATGCTCACGACAAGCGGACAGGCAGCTTCACTGCTTTCTATTCTTAACATCTGTTCGGCAGGCGACAGCTTTATTGCGAGTTCGTCAATTTACGGCGGAACGATAAATCTGTTCGGATTTACACTCAAACGGCTTGGAATCGAATGCATCTGGGTTGATGTTGATGCATCATATGATGAGATATGCCGTGCGTTCAAGCCTAACACAAAAGCAGTATTCGGCGAGACAATTGCAAATCCGGCTCTTACCGTATTCGATTTTGAAACGTGGGCAAAAGCTGCGCATGAAAAGCACGTTCCGCTTATCATAGACAATACATTTGCTACCCCCGTCCTCTGCCGTCCGTTCGAATGGGGTGCTGATATTATAGTTCATTCGACGACAAAGTATATGGACGGTCATGCCGTACAGGGCGGCGGTGCCATTGTAGACAGCGGCAGTTTCGACTGGGAAAGTGCCCATAAGGCTACTGGCTTTTTTGCTGATTTTGTAGAACCTGACGAAAGCTATCACGGCCTTACCTATACAAAGGATTTCGGAAAGGCTGCATATATTGTAAAAATCCGGACACAGCTTATGCGTGACTTCGGCTGCTATCCTGCTGCAAATTCCGCGTTCCTGCTCAATCTGGGGCTGGAGACACTGCCCGTGCGCATGAAGCAGTACTGTCAGAATGCACTTACCGTTGCAAAGTATTTTCAGAAGAGTCCCAAAATAGCGTCCGTTACGTATCCCGGACTTCCCGGCGATAAATACTACCCGCTTGCACAGAAATATCTTCCGGACGGGACAAGCGGTGTCATTACCATAAGCATAAAAGGCGGCCGGCCTGCAGCCGTACGCTTTATGGATGCGCTCAAACTTGCGAGTGATGAAGTGCACGTTGCCGATATACGGACGTGTGTTCTTCATCCGGCTTCATCGACGCACCGCCAGCTCACCGACGAACAACTTGCTGCAGCAGGCATAGACGGCGGCATGGTCAGATTTTCGTGCGGGCTTGAAAACGTGAACGATATTACAGCAGACATAGACAAGGGACTTGCTGCAATCTGATCTTCCGCAGGAATCGAAAATGCGCTTTCAGAACAAACTGATCTGCCCGCTCCTGATTTCCTTCTGCTTTGCAGGCGGATTCATTCTGCCTGCAGGGCAGTCGTATATTCCTTTTATTCCTCCGTCAGGGTCTGCCGCTCTCGCTGCGACAGAAAAATTACCTGCACTGAATGAATTGTATCTGCTCAAAACAGCATACCCGGACGTACGGTTTGCAATGGAATACGACCCGTCAGAAGGTGACTGGTGTCTTTCTGTCACAAGTTACGGAAAAACAACAAAATTGTACCGTGCAGAGGGCAGGTATTTAACAGCATCTCAGCTTCCGGGGAAAAAAGATTTTCAGCTTGTGCTGTATCCGTATGAACGAATCCTTGAAAATCCGGCCGGTTTTTCATCAGAAGAAATAGCACATATTAAATCATACAGTTCAGAAAGTTCCCGTGCAGACAGTGCCGTAGTAAGCACAGCTTTGTTCTCGGCAATTTATGATGCCGAAACCCGTACTGAAACAGAGAACCATCTCAGAACGATCAGTTTTCTTGGTAAACAGACCACCGTTCACGAGCGCATAATACAGCCTCTTATGCGGGTAGAAGTAAAAATAAAGCAGCTTGCCCGTACAGATCCTTCTGTTGCGGCATTCTGTGATACACTGCTTAGTGCCGATTCGTATTCGTGGCGCTCCGTCCGTGATACAGACTCTCGTTCTTTCCATAGTTACGGTATAGCACTTGACATCCTTCCGAAAGACTGGGGCAGTAAGATTTTGTACTGGAAGTATGAACATGACAAGACAGGGGATTTATGGATGCTTACGCCTGTTTCCGACCGCTGGACACCTCCGCCTGCCGTAATAAAGGTATTTGAAGACGAAGGATTTATCTGGGGCGGACGATGGGTCATCTGGGACAATATGCATTTTGAATATCATCCGGAACTTATCAAAGCCGGATATGACAGCAGTACCGTCGGTGCCTATTGATTATGAGAATGTTCCTGTAATTCTGATGAACATGCAGGTGCGGTTTTTACTGTATAGTATGCAAGCGAACCACCCAGTCCTCTGATCCGTTTTCCGCCGTTTCCGGTATAACCTGTCATAATCCTTTTGATCCGCTTATATGCAATATCAGCAATAGTATGGAATTCCGAGCCCGTTGTCTTTTCCGGCGACTGTATCAAAATACATTTACGTGTACCTTTATCGCGCTCATTCATATGAAGAACAGCTTCCATTGTTGTACCGCTTCCGGCAAAAAAATCAAGAATAACCGCATCATCACTCATTTGTGTCATTTTAAGCAGATGCTCAACGAGATTTACTGGTTTAGGATTGATGAAAACGTTTTTTTCACCCAGAATACCGTCAAGATGATGCTGTGCTTCACGAGTTGAGTCTGCACTGTTGATAATATTCCGAGGAATTATACGACTCATTTCCCCATTGAATATTTTTTTCCGGGGAACGCCGTCGTATGCAGGTTCCTTGCCCCAGTAGATACGATTTTCTTCAATAAGCTTGTCCATTTCTTTTCGGGAGCACAGCCACTGACGGGACCATTTTCTGCCTGACGGAGAAACGATAGTAAAATAATTTTGATGTCTGCTATTGGATCGTTTTTCCGTAAATGAGATGCTGCCTGAAAACCATGGTCCGCGTTCATCTCTGTCTATATTTGAAACCGCCCAGTCCGTTTTTTCTTCAACGGCAAATTCCGCAAGCTGTTTTTTATCTTTGGCATAACATATTGTATGCTGCTCCATTGTGCGGGACCATTTATCCTTTTTACCCTTGCCGTGGAGATACATGAAATCATTTACATAATTATTTTCACCGAATATTTCATCGCACAGGAGCCTGAGACGGCAGTATTCTTCATCGCTTATTGAAATAAAAATACAACCGTTTTCTGCAAGCAGTTTCTGTGCAAGAATCAGCCGCCGCTGCATGAAAGAAAGCCAGATACTGTGCCGTACCGGATCGTTTTTTTCTGCATGCGTTCCGTCCGGCAGATGTCTGAGGAACCGTCTGTCTTCATAGGTAAATGTACTGTTCCCCGTATTATATGGCGGATCGGTATAAATCAAATTGATCCTGCCGCTCCATTCAGGCAGCAGACATTTCATTGCCGGATAATTGTCACTTTCGATGAAAATATGTCCGGTTTTTCCGTCGTTAAGGGAATATGATTTTGAAGTATTTTCACTTAATGTATATCCTGAATCTGCCTGATCAGCTGTTTCAGGAATATCAAGCCACGTCAGGCCGTACTGAGACGTTCTGCTGATCATCATAGTGTTTCATGCTAACTGATATGTTTTTTTTTGTCAAATATATGATTTTTTCTTTTATGCTGAAATTAAAAAAGATGAACAGAAACATTGTACAGACAAATGAAACGAAAATGTATCTGTTTTTATAGCCAACAGAGGGACTTGAACCTTCCACCTCCGCATTACGAAAGAACCGGTTTGTTCAATATCCGCTATTGATTCATAAATATCACAAAAATTTACTAAAATCTATAATACTATAATACTGTATAATATGAATTTTGTCAAATAATTAGTATTTGTTATTAGAAATTTATAGTAATTTTTGGGTAAATGTCAGGGTAAACATTTATGGTGTAAAAAAGTCCAAAGTTTTTCTCGTCTTCGTATTACTTCACCGGCTTCCCGAGCTCGCTTCAGGCTCGCAAGTTCCATACGCCGTACTCTGCCGCTACCGCAGAGCGCCGCGATGTGCCTGCCTCCAAACTTGTCAGTACAGGCGCGTGCAGTTCCGCGCGCCTCATTCACCCGGCTTCTGACGGGCGCTGTTGCGCCCCTGCATA
>JALNVF010000128.1 GCA_023231445.1 Treponema sp.
CGGTGATCTTCAGTACAGTTTCTTTACAAACGGTGGTGCGGAAGCAGTTGAAATGGCCCTTAAACTGGCACGTATCGCAACCGGCGGACGATGGTACATTGCGACAGTCAACGGTTTCCACGGTAAATCACTGGGAGCAGTGTCCGTAACCGGAAAAAACACATACCGTACCCCCTATCTTCCGATGGTGCAGCAGGTGCAGCATGTCGAATTCGGAAATGCAGCAGATGCAGAAAAAGCCATCCGCAATCTTACTGCGGTCGGAGAAAAAGTTGCTGCAATGATCGTCGAACCCATTCAGGGAGAAGCGGGCGTCATTGTGCCGCCGGACGGTTATCTGAAAGATCTGCGTGCTATATGCGACAAATACAAAGTCGCGCTTATTTTTGATGAAATTCAGTGTGGTATGGGACGTACAGGTACGATGTGGCGCTGTGAACACGAAGGCGTAACACCGGATATCATGACGTTCGGGAAAGCATTCGGCGGAGGTATCATGCCTATAACGGGCATAATCTGCCGTCCGAAGATGTGGGTAAAACAGCTTGTCGATAATCCCTGGCTGCTCGGTTCTCCCACTTTCGGAGGAAATCCAGTCTGCTGTGCTGCGGCTCTCGCCACAATAAAATATATGATTGACAACAACATTCCCCAGCAGTGTGCCGATAAAGGGGCAAAACTCAAGTGGGGTCTGAAGGATCTCAGAAAGAAATATCCGAAACTTATAGAAGACGTACGGGGAGCAGGTCTTATGCTCGCCGTTGAATTCCGCAGAAAGGAAATAGGCTACAGTGTGGCAAAAGGGCTGTTCGCGCGGGGTGTCATGACAGCGGGAACACTGGTAAATGCAAAGTGCATCCGGTTCGAACCGCCAGCAGTCATCACCGACGAGCAGATTGCAGCTGTCATAAAGCGCATGGACGCAGCGCTCCGTGACACTGAAAAAGGATACCTGCTTGATTATAAAGGCGACGACACTTCAGGCGGTTCCGGCTCGTCGGAAGTGTACGCATAAAAAGCATATCCGCTAGTCAGAACGGAATAACGACCGGATATACCGGAAATAAAAAGAAATCAGCCCGGTCATTTGAAACAGAATGACCGGGCTTTTTTGTCTGATTAGTATTCCTCAAAGATCAACCTGCAGTATACTTCGTTTCGAAGTAAATACCGCCGTACATATCAGTTCTCAGGACTTAAGTTTCGTCCACATCGTGTCATACACGGCAAGTGTATCAGTGTCAAGGTTCTTAACAAATTCCCCTTTTGAAACTTCGTCTGCAGGAGGATTTTTTGCAGTGTTTGAAGTATATGCGTCACCCATTCCGGCAACGGCTGTCTGGTTCGGGCACATATACGGGAATTCCGCAAGCACCATCTTCATGACTTCAGGGTCAAGCATAAAATTAATAAATGCCATGGCCTGATCATAATTTTTAGCTCCCTTTGTAACGGCCCAGTTATCCATAAATTTATAAGCGCCTTCTTTCGGGAAAACAACTTTTATATCCGGATTCTCCTGCATGGCGAGCGCAATTTCGGCTCCCCAGCAGTATGCGACCGTGCAATCGCCCGAAATAAGGGCGGTTTTGGGGCTGTCTGAATCATAGAGCTTGATATTCGGTTTAAGCGTCTGAAGTTTATCCGAAATTCTGGCAAGAACTGCAGGATCCGTTTCGTTCATGCTGTATCCCATACTGCGCGCCGTCATTCCGATTACCGCACGGAAGTCGTCAAGTACAACTTCAGTTCCTGCAAGTTCTGGTTTGAAAAGATCGGCGTAACCGGTAATATCAGTCTTAACTTTTGCCGTATTAACACCGATTGCCGCAAGCCCGCCAAGATACGGGACAGAATACACATTGTCCGGATCATAGGTCGGATTCATGTATGCGGAAGCGATATTTGAAACATTAGTCAGCTTCGTCTTATCAAGTTTTTCAAGCATTCCCTGCGAAATCATCTGCTGAATCATGTAGTCGCTCGGCTGCACAACATCGTACGCTCCCTCGTTTTCCGCCTTTACTTTTGCAAGCATGTCTTCGTTTGAAGAATACGTCGATACGGTTATGTTAATCCCTGTATCGTCCTTGAATTTCTGGATAACGGAATCGGGAACATACTCAGTCCATATAAAAATATTCAGGTTTCCGCCTTTTTTGGCTGATACCTGCCCTGCTTCTTTTTTACTGCATCCTGCAAGCAGACACACGGCTGCAAGAGCGCCAGTAATCACACTACTTCTTTTCATGTTTCTTTACCTCCGGAATTTTCTTTCCTTTATTTCTGAACAGATTGCTCTGTGTCACGAATACCGCAAGAATTGTTCCCACAAGTATGAGCGCAGAAAGCGCATTTACATCAGGAGATACACCGCTTTTTATACTTTCCATGACTTTCAGCGGATATGTTTTCGTCTGCCCGTTCACGAAATAACTGATGATGACGTCGTCAATGGAAAGCGTAAATGCAAGCAGCGCACCTCCGGCGATGCCGGGAGCAAGGACAGGCAGCGTTATTTCAAAGAACGTACGGCTTCTGTTCGCTCCCAGATCCATACTTGCCTCTTCAATCGACAAATCGTACTCTGCAAGACGGGCACGGATATTAAATATGACGAACGGTATGCAGAATGTTACGTGCGCAAGAATGAGCGTAAGCATACCACGCGGAATGTGTATGTTCGCAAAAAGCGTAAGCATCGAAATACCGAGTACGATTTCCGGTATGACGACAGGAATGTACAGGAGTGCGTCGATTATTCCTTTGCCGCGGAACGTATACTTGTACATGCCCACCGCTCCGAGCGTGCCGATTATTGTGGAAACAACCGTGCTGCAGGCTGCTATAATCATCGTATTCGCAAAAGAATCAAGCAGAACCGAATTCTTCAGCAGTTTTACGTACCACATGAATGAAAACCCCTTCCACGACAGGTACGGTTTACTTGTTGTTGCGTTAAACGAGTTTATAACTATTACTACGATGGGCAGAAAAAGAAATGCATAGATACACACACAGAAAACAATGCTCAGAACTTTCTGCGACATCTTTTTTGTTTTTCTTCTCATGTCATACTCCCAGATTTTTCATGTCTCCTCCCGCACGCTGGTACAGTTTTACAAGCAGGAGCGTAATAAGGATGAGAATAATGGAAAGAGCCGCGCCGAGCGGCCAGTTGTTTCCGCTCTGAAACTGACGCTCAATCAGATTGCCGATAACGTCAGCATTTCCGCCGCCGAGTATGTCGGCAACATAGAAGTAGCCGAGCGTCGGAATAAAAACCATAATACATCCGGAAAAAATTCCGGAAGCTGTCAGCGGAAGCACTATTTCAAAAAACGTCTGATATGCATGTGCTCCCAGATCGTTCGACGCCTCAAGGAGCGAGATGTCAAGCTTTTCAATCGCCGTATATAACGGCAGAACCATGAACGGGAACAGACAGTACGCCATACCAAGAACAGTCGTGCTGCGGTGAAACAGCAGATCAAGCGGTGCACTGACAAGCCCCAGCGCTGTCAGTGCGTTATTGAACGGACCGTTCACGCCGAGGAACGTCCGCCACCCGTAAATACGGATAAGTGAATTTGTCCAGAACGGTATGATGACGAGCATATACAGCAGATTCTTCCAGCGGCTTTTTGTTCTGGCAATCAGCCAGGAAAACGGATACCCTGCAAGCAGACATAATGCGGTTGAAAGGAATGCAATGAGTATCGACTGTCCGTATATTCTGACATAATTAATATTCAGCAGCCGCCGGTAATTTTCCAGCGTGAAACTGAATACAACATTGTAATGCTGATCAATTGAACAGAAACTGAGAACAACTACGTATATAAGCGGAACAGCAATAAAAAGCACCATCCAGAGACCGACAGGTACAACAGTGACAAGCGCCGGAAGACCGTTTGATTTCCATTCATGTACCGCACTGCGTTTTTCCATCATCTGCATGCCTCCGTTACGCAAGCCGTACGTTTTCTATAGCCTGCAGGAACAGCTCATCCCTGTTGTGAATCAGCACTGCATCTTCAGGATTCCAGTACAGGAACACCTTTTCGCCGATTTTCGGAAGCTCCTGCCCCGCAAGACGTTCAAGTTTTATTTCCTGTTTCACTTCCTGTTCGTTTGCAAGATCGGCAATACATTTGACGACAGACCCCACATATATGTAATCGCGGACTATTCCCACAAGAGAAAAACCGGGAACAGGCAGTAAGGCATATTTTACTTTTTCCGGTCGTACCGATACCGTAATCAGTTCTCCGGCTGCAAAATCAGTTCCCATTCCGCAGATATCACCCACTTCAATTCCGACATTGATGAGGTTTCCTTCGGATGCTTTTACCGTACCGTCGAACGCGTTTGTCTCTCCGATGAACGTCGCTACAAATTTCGTCGCAGGATGTTCGTAGATATCTCCCGCAGTTCCTATCTGGTCGATTATGCCGTCGTGCATGACTGCAATCCGGTCGCTCATCGTCAGAGCTTCTTCCTGGTCGTGTGTAACATAGATAAATGTAATATTGAGTTTTTTCTGCAGCCGTTTCAGTTCAAGCTGCATCTGTTTGCGGAGCTTCAGGTCGAGCGCACCGAGCGGCTCGTCGAGCAGCAGAACCCGCGGTTTGTTTATAAGTGCCCGCGCAATCGCAACGCGCTGTTTCTGCCCGCCGGAAAGCTGAGCAGGATAGCGTCCTTCGAATCCGCCGAGCTGTACAAGATCCATCATCTGCTCGACACGGTCGTATATTTCCTTTTTTGGCACCTTTTTCATGCGGAGTCCGTATGCAATATTGTCGTAAACAGTCTTATGAGGAAAAAGTGCATAACTCTGAAAAACAGTATTCACGTTCCGCTCAAAAGGTTCTTTCTCATCAACAGCTTCACCTTCTACATAGATTGTTCCACTTGTAGGTACTTCAAAACCGGCTATCATGCGGAGTGTTGTCGTTTTGCCGCATCCGGAAGAGCCGAGCAGTGTCAGAAATTCGCCTTCCTTTACCGACAGGTTCATATCCCTGACAACACGATTCTGTCCGTATAATTTGTTTACGTTGACAAGTTCGACAATAGCATCTGCCATTTCTGTATCTCCGTTTTATTACAGTGCTTTATCACCGCGTTCGCCGGTTCTGATACGGACAGCGTCTTCAACTGCACGAATAAAAATCTTCCCGTCACCGACATGACCTGTTGCAAGTCTGTCACGTACCTCCGATATTATTTTTTCAACATCTTCGTCTTCAACAACAACCTGCACGGATATTTTCGGAAGCAGATTAATCGTTGTTTTGAGTCCTTTTATTTCATTTACACCGGCAAGACTTCCGCGCTGTGTACCGCATCCCATTACAGTGGAAATCGTCATTCCGCCGTATTCCATTTTTTCGATGATGTCTTTGACATCTTCAAGCTTTTCAGGTCTGATAAGCATTACAATTTCTTTCATCTCTGCCTCCAGTGATAAAATAACGGCATAAAAAAAGGCGGTATGTTCTTACAAAAAGAACATATCGCCTTTGATTAAAAAAAGTGTAACGAACAAAGACGGTCAAGTCAAGCATATTTATGTGTTATTTTTTATTCATTTGCATATATATGCAACAAAAAGTATACTTGACCCTATGGCACGAAGAATCACAGTAACGACGCCGCAGCATGACGGATACCGCATGCCTGCTGAATTTGAAAAACAGAAGCGAATATGGATGATCTGGCCTGAACGTCCTGACGTCTGGAGAAGCGGAGCAAAACCTGCGCAGACTGCGTTTGCAGCCGTTGCAGCCGCAGTCAGCCGGTTCGAAGAAGTGATTATGCTTGCATCCCCTGCACAGTATGAAAACTGCCGGCTCTCTCTGCCGGAACATATCAGAGTCATAGAAATGACAAGCAACGATGCATGGGTGCGGGATACAGGACCCACCTTTCTTGTAAACGACAAAGGCGGGCTGCGTGCATGCGACTGGAAATTCAACGCCTGGGGAGGATTGACCGACGGTCTGTATTTTCCCTGGGACCAGGACGATATGGTGGCACGGAAAATAGGTGAACTGGCGGAAGCAGATTCCTACCGCACGGAAAATTTCGTACTGGAGGGCGGTTCAATTCATACAGACGGAGAAGGAACTGTCCTCACAACGGAAATGTGCCTGCTTAGTCCGGGTCGGAATCCCGGTATGACAAAAGAAGACATCGAAACAATGCTTAAGTCATACCTGAACTGCCGGAAGGTACTCTGGCTCAAAGACGGAATTGACCCTGACGAAACGAACGGACATATAGACGATGTAGCCTGCTTCGTACGTCCCGGTGAAGCCGCCTGCATATATACGGAAGACCGGAGCAACCCGTTTTACCGTACGTCGCAGGATGCATATGAAACACTGCAAAGCATGACAGACGCAGAAGGACGCAGACTGAAAGTACATAAAGTATGCTGCCCTGAAAAACCTGTCGTTCTTCCGCCCGGTTTTGAGACAGACACGTGCAGCGGCAGCAGAAAACGGCAGCCGGGAGACATATGCATCGCGTCGTACCTGAACTTTCTTATCGTGAACGGCGGTGTTATAGTTCCGCAGTACGGTGACAGAAACGACGGACTGGCACTTGAACAAATAGGGAATATGTTTCCCGGCCGTACGGCAGTCGGTGTGCAGACACGTGAAATCGTCTACGGAGGAGGAAACATACACTGCATTACCCAGCAGCAGCCGGCTTCATGCCTGCTGAAACCGACAGAAGAAAGTCCGGCGTACGGTCATTCTACTCATTAAATACTGCCGGATATTTTATCATTATTTTTCTTAATCGTTACATCTGCCGTTACTCTGAAAGTGCTGCCTTTTACCGTCCCCTGAAGCTGAACGACACCTTCTTTTTTTTCTGAGGACCAATTGTGTTTGTCCCATACAATCTCAGCGAGGTGTTCCGCATCATTTTCATATACAATCTTTATTCTTGCGGGAAGACCGGGCATTGTGCCGGGCTGGGTTTTGACTTGAACTCTTTCTGCGGAATATGGCGCAAAGGTAGATGCATTGTCCGCACTCCCGCCTGCCCAGTTTTTCATGGAACCTTTTCCGTATATAAGATTGAATACATCAAGAGACGGCAGTGCATGTCCTGTATAATCAAACATAGCCTGATTTTCCCAGTTATTACCTTCTCCAGTTTTCCAGCCCGCACCTTTAACCGGAATCCAGTCAGGTTCCCAGTAAAAAACACCGATACCGCCTTTTACCTGACTCACCGTATCGATGATGTCGCGGACTTCCGTTGCCTGCCCTTGAACCGAAGGAATATATCCGTTTTTATCATCACTATACACACTAAACGCATTTCCCGTATCGTCGCCGTCATCTTCTGTAAATGCATATGCTGTTTCCGCAACGATCATTTCTTTTTTGTATTTTTCACTGCAGATCTGCATATTTTTCTTAAGATCTGCAAAGGAACCGTGCCAGTACGGATAAAAAGACATACCGATTACATCAAAATCAACTCCCGCGTTAATAATCGGATCAAAAATCTGCGTGTACAGATTATTATCGCCCCCGTCCGCAAGATGAATTACTATTTTTATTTTGTCTCCCTGTTTCCGGGCATCACGCACACCTTCAGAGGCACTCTTAAGCAGAGCAATAAATCCGTCCATGCCGCCTATGTCCGTATCTGTTTTACCTTTCCAGGTTTTGCCGAGCGGCCACATCATGCCGCCGTTCAGTTCGTTGCCAATCTGAACCATATCCGGACAGACACCCGACTTGTCCATTTTTTTTATACATTCCTCTGTAAATTTCTGAACAGCTTTATTGAGCTGTTCTGCATCAAGATCACGCCATGCTGCAGGAGTTTTCTGCTTTGAAGGATCGGCCCATGTATCACTATAATGAAAATCAAGAAGTATCTTCATGCCGGCCTGCTTAGCCCGCTGTGCGAGTTTTATATCAAGTTTCAGATCATTGTTTCCCCCTCCGGACGGTTCACCTTTTTTACTCAGAACTTTGCCGTCCGCATATACATCACGCTCATTTACCGGATTGTTCCACAGACAGAGACGTATCCAGTTCACGCCATTCTCTTTAAGAATGGTAAACAAATCAGCTTCCTTACCCTGCGAGTCATAAAATTTTCCCCCATTTCTTTCTATCTCGCCGAGCATACTCACATCCGCGCCCCGGATAAAATCCGGAGAAAGGCCCTCAACAGATTTTACAAATATTTTCTGTTTTACCGCATCTCCCGCGGTATTCGGCCTTGAAAAAGCAGCACCCGCAAAAATAAAAAATAAGGTAACCACAAAAGTTTTTTCTAAGCTGCAGGAAAATAATTCAAACAGTTTCTTCAGCATATGGGTTCCTCCATAATCGAATAATGTACAATTATTAATATTTACCCGATTTATCAACCCGCGTTTACAGCAATCTTAAGACACTTGATTTTACTTGTCAAATAGAATCATCCTGAACAGGACATCCATATTTCAATACTTGCCTGCTTGCATTTTATTTCCGGTCTGCGGTATAGTAAAAACGCATACAGTGACCCTGTCAGGGCAGTGATATGTGTTTTTAATAAAAACTGACGTCCGGCCTGTGCCGGAAAAACAAGACTTGATCCTTAAGGACAGGTACTATGAAACTCTCACCTTCTGATTTTTCCGAACGGAAAAAAAACAAGCAGAAAATTACAATGGTCACATGCTACGACTACACGTCTGCATGTCTGGTAAACAAATCCGCAGTCGACTGCGTACTCGTCGGCGACAGCTGTGCGAATGTTATGTACGGTGAAGAAACGACAATCCCCGCAACAGTGCGGATGATTGCAGAACATACG
>JALNVF010000129.1 GCA_023231445.1 Treponema sp.
AAATTTATGCTGTACTTGGTGTGCCGGATCAAATCGGTTTTTATGCAAGGTACAGTAACCGGCCTGTTATAAATAACGGGAAACTTGTAATAACTGGTAACAGCAATCAACTATAATTTTTAAATAAAAAATAACTAAAAAAAATCATTGACAAATTTTAAAAGTGGATCATATAATAGATTATTGAGTAAAACGATTAACTATAGAGGTATAATTTGTCATCTACTATAAAGGATGTTTCCAGAATGGCTGAAGTTTCTACAGCTACTGTATCAAATGTTATTACAGGGAAAAAATATGTAACTCCGGAAGTCAGGGAACGTGTATTCAGCTGTATGAAAAAACTGGGATATTCTCCCAATATCGCTGCAAGGGCGTTGAAAGCAAATAAGACTTATAACATAGGAGTTATTGTCCCTGATATAACAAATCCGTTTTTCGGAGAAATTTTGAAGTCAATTCAAGCGGAACTGAGCAGAACAGATTACCAGATGATTGTGTGTGATACAGATCAAAAAGTTGAAAAAGAACGGCGGATGCTTACAGGATTCCTTACCGCCAGACAGGTGGATGCTGTCATTTTAATTGCTCCCCGTCTGCCGGTAGAGTCATTTCCGCAGAATATCAACATGCCCATAGTAATTGTTGACAGGCCTCCCTTTATGAACAACTCGAAGTTATCATTTGTATATTCTGATAATAGAACAAGTTCCGCCATGATAGCATCATATGCTTTCAACGCCGGGTATAGAAAATTTGCCTGTATAGCAGGTCCTGAGAATGTTCCCAATGCCAATCTCCGTCTTGAAGGTTTTACCGATCAGCTTTCCGTTTATGGTATAAAAAAAGATCAGATCGTAATAAAAAGAATCGAATTTACGTTTGAACAGGGATTTGATGCAATGGTGCAGATACTTGCAGAAAGAAAAAGCGATGAACGAATTGCAGTTTTTGTCTGCAGTGATATTGCCGCATGGGGAGCGCTCGAAGCAATAAAAACAGGTGGTGTTCGTATAAACGAAAGTATTGGCCTGATAGGATATGATGACAGCTTTTTTTCAAGGCTGCTCGAACTGTCTACTTATCAGACACCTACAGAACAGATGGGATCCATTGCCGGTACTATTATTTTGAAAAAACTTGAAAATACTTCATACGATGAGCCGGAAACAAAGGTGAGCGGTCAGCTTAAAATTCGGAAAACGATTTAATTCTCTATATATTGGTTAAACGTTTAAATTATTTTTTAAGGAGTTTTTATGAGAAGACATGGAATTCAGAATGTTGAACTGCTGAGTGCAATTTCAAGAATGGGACATGGCGACATGATTTTAATCGGAGATGTAGGATGTCCTTTTCCCAGACATGAAATGACAAAGACTGTTGATCTGGCGGTAGTGGACGGTATTCCGAAAGTGGAAGACGTACTGAAAGGTGTTCTTGATGAACTGGAAGTCGAAAGTTACATAGTTTCTGAAGAAACGAAAAAGAACAATCCGGAGCATTATAAAACATTTACCGACATTCTCAAACAATACAACAATAAGGGGAATCCCTTAGCCGAAAAAATTCTTCCTCATACCGACATAAAGAATTTATGGCTGAATGGAGCACTTGAGGGAAAAGAAGTAAAAACATTTGTACGTACAGGTGAGAGAAGTCCTTTCTCCTATATAGTACTGGTCGCCGGAGTTAATTTTTAAGGACGGAGTGATGAAAAGAAATCTATTATCTGTTTTTCCAAACAAGAAACCAATTATCGGAATGATCCATTTGCGTCCGCTTCCGGGTTCTCCTTTGTATGATCCGTTTGACATGGGAATGAAAAAAATTATTCAAATTGCCCTTGAAGAAGCAGAGAAACTGCAGGATGCCGGTGTTGATGGTCTTCAGGTGGAAAATATCTGGGATTATCCGTACCAGAAGCAGCATTTTTCAGAGGCAACGGTAGCTTCTCTTGCTGTAGCAGTCAGTGAGGTTTCGTCAAAAATGAGCATTCCCGTCGGAGTAAACTGTCATATGAACGGAGCTCCTGAAGCCATGGCATGTGCGGTTGCAGGAAATGCAAAGTGGATACGGGTATTCGAATGGTGTAATGCATTTATTTCTCAGGTAGGATTTGTCGATTCAACCGGGGCAGATACAGCAAGACTACGCAGCAGCCTGAAGGCTGACGATATCATGTGCCTTTGCGACGTAAATGTGAAGCACGGCAGCCACTACATCATTCATGACAGAACGGTTGCGGAGCAGGCAGCAGATGTTGAAAGCGAAGGCGGGGATGCTGTCATTGTAACCGGTTTTGATACAGGAATGCCTCCTACGCCTGAAAAGGTTGCAGAATGTAAAAAGGCAGTGACCTTACCTGTATTGCTGGGCAGCGGCGTTACGGAGGAAAATGCATGTTCTCTGCTGTCGATTGCCGACGGTGCAATTATCGGCAGTTGGTTTAAGGAAGGAAATAAATGGAAAAATCCTGTCTCATATGAAAGAGCAAGATCTTTTATGAAAGAAATGGAGAAAATCCGTAAGGAATAACACGATGAAGAAAAGAATTCTGTGTATGGGATCGATAAATATTGATTTGACTATGTTCACAAATGAATTACCGAAGCCCGGAGAATCAATAAAAACGGATAACTTTCAGACCTTCCCCGGCGGGAAAGGAGGAAACCAGTCTGCGACAATAGCGCTGCTGGGCGGAAATGTACGTTTCTTCACGAAAATGGGGGACGATGATTTTTCAAAATCCCTGATCGATAAACAGAAAAAAGACGGTGTCGACACATCTGCTGTTATTATTGAAAAAGGGGGAACGTCCGGTGTTGCGATGATAATGGTAGACAGCCATGCACAGAATTTCATACTTTTTACTCCGGGTGCAAATGGCCACATGTCTGCACATGATGTAAGGGAACATGCAGATATTTTTGACAGATGCGATATTCTTCAGTTGACGATGGAAATTCCCACCGATGCGTGTTATGAAGCGATCAGAATCGCAAAGTCGAAGGGTAAGACTATCGTGCTCGATCCGGCTCCCGCGCCAAAAGGCGGTATACCGCATGAAGTAGCAAGACTTGTTGATTATACGAAACCTAATGAAACTGAAGCAGAGATACTTACCGGAGTAAAAGTAGACAGCAGGGAGTCTGCTGAAAAAGCTCTTGTTGAACTGCATAAACTGGGATTTGCTACTCCGATACTTTCGATCGGAAACAAGGGTGCAATGGTGTATTCCGAAAATAAATTTTCATTCTATGAACCGTTCGATGTTGATTCTATTGATACAACAGCTGCAGGTGATATCTTCATTGCGGGGTTTACGGAAGCACTTAGTGAGGGAAAGTCACTTCATGACTGTATGATATTCGCGAGCGCAGCGGCATCACTAAGTACTACAGTAAAAGGTGCACAAACTTCTATCCCGGCTGTAGAAAAAATATATGAACTGATTACAGGGAAGAAATAATATGGCAGAAGTATTACGACTTTCGAATATCGGAAAAGTATTCGGCGGTATTGAAGCTCTGAAAAATATTGATTTTGATCTCCGGGAAGGTGAAATTCATGCATTACTTGGTGAAAATGGTGCCGGAAAATCAACTCTGGTAAAAATACTTACGGGTGTTCATCAGGCAGACAGTGGTGAAATTTACTTGTACGGGAAGAAAGTAAAAATTGCCAATCCTATAGAAGCGCGGAAGAAAGGAATCGGAGTTATATATCAGGAACTGAGTCTTATCAATTCTATTACAGTTGGTGAAAATATTTTTCTTGGTAATGAACCAGTTTCGCCGGTTTTCGGAAAATATGACAGGAAACGGATGTATGAAAGAAGTACAGAATATCTCAATCAGTTCGGAATTGATATTGATCCGAAAGAATTGGTAAGTAATCTCAGAATGGGGCAAAAACGTATTCTTGAGATTGTGAAGGCTCTGGCTCTTAATGCTAAAATTCTGCTCCTTGATGAACCTACTACCGGAATGTCGAATAAGGAAATTGATACACTTTTTGACATAATGGATTCGCTGCGCCAAAAAAAAGTCACTATGATTTATATCTCGCATTATCTTGATGAAGTTTTCCGTGTATGTGACCGGGCAACTGTTTTCAGAAACGGGAGGAATATAACTACATTTGATGTCGGAAAAACGAATACTGATGAGATTGTAATGGCAATGATCGGAAAGGATGTAAAACAGAATAGAACCGTTCCTGTCCGGAATTTGTCCGGGAAAGAGACTGCACTTGAGGTAAAAGATTTCCGGACGTCAATAATGAAATCTCCTGTTTCGTTTTCTGTAAAAAAATCGGAAATACTGGGTATTACGGGAATAATCGGTGCGGGAAAAAGTGAACTGGCACACAGTATTTTTGGTGCGGCGGGTCCGCATAAGGGAACTATAAAAATTTTCGGAAAAGAACTGGACATGCATTCGCCTATTGAGGCAAAAAAATACGGTCTGGCTTTTATTCCGGAAGACAGAAAAACAGAAGGTCTTTTTCTGAATGACAGTATCAGCGACAACATAATAAGGGCCAATATCCGGATGATTGAAGGGAAGAATCATCTTCTGAAGAATAAATTAAAAACAAAAATAACAGTCGATATCGGTAATAAACTGGAAATACACCCGCTGGAACCGGGAATGTCGGTGAGAAATCTTTCCGGAGGTAACCAGCAGAAAGTTGTTATTGCAAAATGGCTTGTCGGCAATCCTTCTGTTTTATTAATGGATGAGCCTACCCGCGGTATTGATATTGGTGCAAAAGCAGAAATCTATGCACATATACGCGCTATGAGTATTCAGGGAAAAACAACAGTTATTATGTCATCCGAATATGAGGAATTGCTCAATGAGTGCGACCGCATTCTGGTCCTGAGATCCGGAAAAATTGTAGGCGAACTGGATCCGTCAAAAACTTCAAAGAGCGAACTGCTGGCATTATCATTAGGAGGAAAACATAAATGAAAACTATAAAAGGAAAGCAACTACTGCAGGGGGAATGGGGATTACTGCTGATCCTTGTAGTACTGTGCCTTGTATTCTCTTTTCTGTCTGCAACTTTTTCATCTCTGAGTAATCTGCTGAATATAACCAGACAGGTTTCGATTGTCCTGATTATTTCAATAGGCATGCTGTGTGTAGTACTTTGCGGGGAAATCGATCTTTCTGTAGGATCAACCGCCGCACTGGTTGGTGTCGGCTGTGCGGTCACCTTAAAAGCTACAGGTTCGCTGCCGCTTGCGCTGCTGGTTACTCTGGTGCTCAGTCTGGCCGCCGGTACGGTAAACGGTGCACTTACTGTATTCGGAAAAATTCCATCGTTTATTGTAACACTGGCCAGTATGTGGATTATACGCGGAATTGCACTGGTCTGGACGAGCGGACGGGCGGTTTCTGGTCTGCCGAAAGGATTTGCCTTTCTGGGAGCAGGGCATATCGGAATAATACCGGTTTCGACAATTCTGTGTCTGTTGTTGATACTGATTGCGTTTTTTATTCTGCATCAGACAAGACACGGCGTATATTTCCGGGCGATAGGTTCCAACCTTGAAGCATCAAAGCTGTCTGCAATTCCCATCAAAAAATATAAGATGATTGCTTTCATTATTGCCGGACTGATGAGCGGTATAGGAGGGCTGATAACTACTTCAAAATTACTGTCGGCCCAGGCCATTGCGAATGAAGGTATGGAAATGGATGTACTTGCGGCAGTCATACTGGGAGGAGCATCTCTGTCCGGAGGAATAGGAACGGTAATTGGTACCGTGCTGGGGGCGCTGATAATCGGAGTAATAAATAACGGTATGAACCAGCTTGGAATAAGTGCCTTTTATCAGCAGATTGTAAAGGGGTCAATCATTATTATTGCCGTACTGGTACGGCGTAATAAAGATAAATAATTTTTATTGCTGGAGGAATATTATGAAAAAAGCTGTTACAGTTTTTTTGACGGGTCTTGCCTTTGCGGCAAGTCTATTCGCAAACGGAACCGCGGATACTGCAAAAGAAGCAAATCCTGAAAGTAAAAAGATTACTATCGGATTTGCAGTATCTACACTGGGAAATGATTTTTTTGTAATGATGAAGAACGGAGGTGAAGAAAAAGCTGCTGAACTCGGTGTAAATCTAATCACCCTTGATGCTCAGGATTCTTCTGAAAAACAGGCAAATCAGGTATCGGATTTTATTACACGGAAGGTTGATCTTATTATTTTGAATCCCTGCGATTCTGATGCCTGCGGAACTTCCGTAATGGCTGCCAACGCTGCAGGTATTCCTGTAATTACCGTTACAAGAGAATCAAAAGCAGGTAAAGTTATTCAGCATCTTGATATTGACAACAAAGAAGCGGGAGAGCTTGTAGCTAAGCAGATGATTAAAGATTTGAAAGGGAGTGGAAAAGTAGCGGTACTGGAAGGTATACCGGGAGCTTCCTCAACGAATGACCGTTCGCAGGGATTTCTTGATGGGATAAAAGGAACCAACATAAAAGTTGTTGTTTCATTGTCGGCCAATTACAGCAGAGAGAACGGTGTTACTGTAACAGAGGATATTCTGCAGGGACATTCCGATATTAATGCTGTTTATGCGCACAATGATGAAATGGCACTGGGAGCGGTACGTGCTATTGATGCCGCCGGTCTGACCGGAAAAATAAAAGTGTATGGTATCGATGCAATTGATGATGCTGTAACCGCGTTGAAAAACGGTGAAATGACAGCTACCGTTCAGCAGCAGCCAAAACTTCAGATGGAAACTGCGGTACAGAATGCAGCAGACTATCTTCGCGGGAAGACTCTTGAATCCAGAGTAAATATTCCGTTGAAGCTGCTTACAAAAGACAATATTTAATATTTTACGGATTATACTGATTAATGTCCTGTCATTAATCAGTATTTTATTTTAAAAATATGAGGCACTTGCAAAAGTCAGACGAGTCCTGCAGGTGCAGCCTTAATGTAGATACTTATCTTTTTTTGAGTGTACGGATTATCAGCCGTTTTTTTCAAATAACCTACAAATAACGTAATAGTATAATAAGACACAATTTTTAATTGCAGTGTTCGTTTCTTTCTGATAAACTGGTTACATGGTAATTGCTTCTATAGATCTCAAGGACGGACACGTCGTCCAGCTTAAAAACGGAAAAACGCTTATGCTTCAGCGTGATGATGCTGATGCGCTTATTGCTGATTTTAATATATACGGAGAGGTTGCCGTTATAGATCTTGATGCGGCGCTTGGACACCGTGACGAAAAGGGTGATACGGTAAATACACCGCTTCTTAAAAGTCTGCTCCGGAAGGGAAATGTACGCACCGGCGGCGGTATCGGCGATGTAAAGCGTGCGAAAGAACTTATTTCGCTCGGAGCAGAGAAGGTTATCATTGGTTCGGCTGCATGGAAAAAAGACCCGAAGCCCGGTGAACCGGTGCTCAATACCGGATTTCTTGACGAGCTTGCGAAGGCAATAGGCAGGCAGCGTATTATCATTTCTGTTGATGCGATAAACGGAAAAATAGCGGTAAAGGGCTGGACTCAGACGATAGACGTTCCGCTTGTGGAAGGCGCGAAGCAGGCTGAAAAGTACTGCAGTGAGCTTCTATTTACCTGTGTGGAAAAAGAAGGGTGCATGAAAGGTACCGATATGCGCCTTGTACAGGAACTTCGTAAAGCAGTTGCATGCCGTGTTGTCGCAGCCGGAGGAGTTTCATCCATCGCGGAAATCAGTAATCTGGAAAAACTCGGATGCGACGTACAGCTGGGCATGGCTCTGTATACTGACGCTGTTTCTTTAAAAGATGCTTTTACTGCCTGTCTTAACTGGGATAAAGTATCATTAATACCGGTTATTGCGCAGAGTGTGAACGGTCAGGTTCTGATGATGGGGTACGGGTCCCGGGAATCATTTAAAAAAACTTTCGCCACTAAAAAGCTTACGTTGGAGCCGTACACGCAATATGCTGTGGACAAAAGGAGAAACGAGCGGCCATTACCTTGAAGTTGTTAAGCTGCGTGCGGACTGCGACCGCGACACGGTACTTGCTACGGTAATACCCCACGGCGGTGTGTGTCATACCGGTTCGTTTACCTGTTTCGGAAGCGAGCCCGGTGAAATATCTTCGGCAGGAAGACTGTACGATGTAATTGCCGACCGGTTTGCAAATCCAAGACCCGGATCATATACGGCGACTCTTGACGACAAACGGGTACGTGAAAAAATAGAAGAAGAGGCAGACGAACTGTGCAATGAAGCTGAAACGAAGCAGGATGTTATCTGGGAAACGGCGGATTTGTTCTATTTTATGAATGTGCTTATGTATAAAGAAGGTGTTACGTGGAAAGACGTATATGATGAACTTGATAAACGGCATAAGGCCTGAGGTAAAATAAGGTTGCAAAATGATAAAGATACAGAATGCAGAC
This sequence comes from Treponema sp., assembly GCA_023231445.1. GTDB lineage: Bacteria > Spirochaetota > Spirochaetia > Treponematales > Treponemataceae > Treponema_D. The sequence goes on from JALNVF010000129.1 coordinate 8,442, forward strand.
GAAGTTGAAAAGGATTTTTTTGCGCCGCGGTCGTTTACCGGTTCTATAGAGACAGTCCGGACTGTTATTGAGGATGTAAAAAACCGCGGCGACAAAGCGCTGTATGAGTACAGCAGGAAATTTGACGTATCTGCGCCCGCTGCGCTTGAAATTCCCGAAGATGAGCTCAAAGCTGCTGCCGGGAATATGAAGAGAAATAAACCGGAACTTTATGATTCTTTGATGTATTCACATGATCTGGCGCTCCGGTTTGCCCAGAGACAGAAAGAATCGTTTAATGATTTTGAAGTTGAGCTTGAACCGGGTTTATTTACCGGACAGAAAACTATCCCTGTTGAACATGCCGGTGTATATGTACCGGCAGGTCGTTTTCCGCTTGTT
>JALNVF010000130.1 GCA_023231445.1 Treponema sp.
CTGAGTTTTTTTATTAAAATAAATAAAAACGTTGCGGACAAAAACAAGATCGGCACTTTCTTCCGGTACAGGACCGGGATCAGTTCCTGCCAGATTATATTCCGAAACATGAATACTGTTCAGGATTTCACTATTAATAGTATAACTGCCGGCTTCATGACTGCCGTACTCTTCAAGTATCTGATGAAAACTGCTTCCGTCCGTTCTGAAAGCTCCCTGAGTATATACGCCTGTACGTAGAACGGAAAGTGCCGAAACATCGATATCTGACGCATATATGTCTGCATCTATTCCGCAGCTGCGTGCCAGTACCGCAAGAGAAACAGGTTCTTCGCCTGTTGCGCAGCAGGCACTCCATATAATCATATGTCTGCCTGTATATTCAGGAAACAGCCGGTCACGGATATATTCAAACTGCCGGTACTCCCTGAAAAAATACGTTTCGTTTATTGCAGCTTCGTCGATTACGAGAGATAATTCTGCGGGCGCATCAGTAAGGAACCTGCAGTATGCAGCAAAATCCATATGCAGCTCATCCATTCGTTTCTGCACGTACGTCCGCATACAATCAAGGTGGGTACCCCTTACCTGCAGTCCACAGTGAGTTTCAATTATATCAAGAAGACACTGGTCATTTTTATCCATACGTCTTCGCTCCGAGCCGGCTGCGGAGAAAACCGGGAATAAGTCCCAGCGGTACAACTGCGCTTGCTGCACCTTCCTCAATGGCAGCCCGGGGCATGCCGAACACGGCGCAGGTCAGAGCAGACTCTACGACTGTATAACCACCTGCATCCACAATATGACGGCAGCCGTCAGCACCATCGCGTCCCATTCCCGTAAGAAGGACTGCCAGTACATGTCCGTGAAAAACATCGGCAGCACTGAAAAAAAGTTTATCAACAGCGGGTTTTAAAAAATGTACCGGAGGATCATCGTTTAATCCCAGGAGACAGCCGTTTATATTTCCGGATGAAGGTTTCACAATCAGATGCCGGTCGGCAGGTGCAAGATATGCATGACCGGGAAGCGGAACTGTACCTTCTTTTGCGATTTCCACACTCATGCCTGTACTTTCATTAAGCCAGAGTGCAAAATGAGTATCAAAGGAAGAATCAATATGCTGTGTTATGAGGACAGGAACGGGAAAAGAAGATCCAAGTCCGGACAGGAGCTGCAGCAGGGCTGCGGGTCCGCCCGTAGAAGCACCCACAATCAGAATGTGATATTCTCCCGGTGTCTGTGAAAGTACCGGGTTCAGATACGGGCTGTCAGGTAACGCAGACAATGCCTCTGGCTCCTGTTCTGTTTCAGTATATACCCCGTTGTGAGATATATTCCGGTTCCCGTCTTTTGAAAATCCGGGAATGTGTACAGCGGTCAGCCCCCGGCCTGAATCCGCCGAATGGTGTTTTTCACCAAGTGCGGCAAGGCGGTCGCAGAATAATTTCATCATTCCGGGAGTCATCACAGACAGATCAGGCTTTGAAATAACTTCCAGTGCGCCTGCCTGAATGCAGCGGTATCCCATAACTGCGCTGTCTTCTGTTGTAAATATAATGATTGCAGGATTACTTTTTTTCAGTATCTGCTTTGTAGCCTCAATTCCGTCCATAATGGGCATATTTATATCCATGATTATCAGATCGGGATTGAACTGTTCGGTACATCTGACAGCGTTTTCTCCGTTTGATGCTTCACCTGCAATTTCAAAACGGGGATCGTTCTCCATCACAAGTCTCACCATGGCGCGAACTATTGCAGAATCATCAACTATCAGAACCCGCATCATATCCCCTGCCCCGCTTTTTCTATAAGTTTCTGCATGTCTACAACATACTGAATCCGGTCCTGCAGAAACCGGAATGCAATAATTCCTCTGCGTAGAAGAAAATCTGCGGTAAGCCCTGATACAGGCCGTAATTCGGACAGTGCTGTCTCCTCCATGGACGGGACAGCTTCTGTCTGTACTCCATAATCAGTACAACCTTGAAGGATAAGAGTACAGTTCAAGCTGCCAGTCGTACTAAAACCGAAACTTGTTTTGAGAATCAGGTCAAGATTCACAGGATGAATATTTTTGTCATTCCATCCGGTGTCTGCGCCGCTTCCCTCATTATATCTGCATTCGAGTATAACATTCCGGGGAAAGAGAATATCTATTTTTCCAAAAGAAAGACATGCAAACCATTCAGTTGTTTTCAAGATCTGTCCGGATTTTACCGGTTATACCGGTCACATTAAGTACTGAAGCCGTTATTCTGTCGTAGCTGACAGCTCCGCTGAAATAATCACTCCGGGATGCATCAGAAATTCTTTTAAAATCACCTTCACCGGCTGCATGAAATTCTCTGATCTCAGATATTCTGAGTGCGATATCATTGTCGTTATTAAGAATAAGAAAAAGATTTTCTGATAATTCTTCCTGTCCGAGAAATGATGAAATATCTATAACAGCATACGGATCTCCGTGTCTGTTCAGGACTCCCTTAATGTAGGGGGGAACAAACGGAAGCGGATATATTTCCGTATTCCGTACTATTTCCCGTACCTCTTCAGGAGCCAGCGCATACGTATCTCTGCCTGCGGTAAAAATGAGCCATGTTAAATCTTTTCTGTCAGATACTGACGACTTGGAATTTTTCTGATTATCAAGAATTTCCTGATAGAGTTCTGTATCCATACTATAATTATACAGCCGGTATAGCGCGTTTACAAGGCATCATCCACACGGTATAACAAAATCCACGTTCTTACCGGTGTGACAGGCAGTTTCAATTTTAATAGAACAGTGTTATACCTTATTTCAAGAGGCTTTTTATGAAAAAGATAGTATGTTTATTTGCATTTATTCTTTCATTCAGTGAAGCATTTTCTGCAGAAAGTACTGTAAAAAAAACGTCGGATATACCACTCTGCGGTAAAAGAACCGGTTCAGTCACCGTAAATATGAAAACAGAGGGAATGTGTCTTGCTTTCGGGGCATTATGGGTTACAGCTCCTGATAACGGTCGTGTTTTCAAAATAGATACTGCTGCAAGAAAAATAACCGGAATTATTCCTGTAACAGGAATGCCTATTCCGATCTCTGCTACAGATTCTATGATACTTGCAGGTTGTTATAGAGACGGCACTATTACCTGCATCGATCCTGTTTCCAATTCTGTATCCAAAATAATATCCGTTCCGGGAGGAATGCCGTCATCTGTCATTACGGTAAATAAAGAGATATGGATTCCAAGTCACGGAACAGGCAGAATCTGTATTTTTAATTCGGAACCTGCAGATACAGGAGCTGACATATCTGTCGGGGATAAACCCGGATTCGGTATTCAGGCCGGAACTGATGTCTGGAGTCCGTGTTATGGCGGCACAAAAATTGTATGTATTGATATAGTTTCAAAAAAAATAACAGCGTCGGTAGACGGGGGTCGAAGCCCTGTTTATGCAGTGGTTTATGATGGATCTGTCTGGGTAGCAAATCATTCAGAAGGCCGCGTCACCAGAATCAATCCTGAAACAAAAACAACAGAAGCCGTCATCCGTATCCCCGGAACTATGCTCTACGGAATGGCTCCACTTGACGGATTTTTGTGGATTGCAAGCACATGGGAAAAAAGTCTTTTTGCTGTCGACCCGGAAACAAATACCATAGTAAAACGTATAGCTGTCAGCGGTAATCCGTATCAGATTATTGCAGTGAATAAGGAGCTGTGGGTTTCAGCAGTAAACAGTGACATACTAGAAGTTGTAAAGCCATAATCCGTTTTTTTACTGGTTTTTTGACAGGAATCCTCTTATACTTTAAGTAAACCCCGTATAAAAGGGTACCGGAGGTATTCATGGCAGAAAAAAGGAAGGTCATTATCGTCGGCGGTGTCGCAGGCGGTGCTTCTACGGCAACAAGGCTGCGCCGTCTTGACGAGCAGGCAGAAATTATTATGCTGGAACGGGGAGAATATGTATCGTTTGCAAACTGCGGTCTTCCCTATTACATCGGAGGGGTTATTACAGACCGCTCTATGCTGACGGTTCAAAAACCTGAAGATTTCAGGAATTCTTTCAATATTGACGTACGGCTGCATCAGGAAGTAATATCCGTCGATACGGCAGCCAAAACAGTAACCATACATGATTCTGCAGCGGACAAAACATATACGGAAACGTATACACACCTTGTTCTTGCAACCGGGGCTTCTCCGGTAAAACCTCCGGTTGAAGGAGCTGATTCTCAAAGGGTGTTTACACTCCGTACCATTCCCGATACAGACACCATCAAGCAGTTTATTACAGATAAAAAACCGGAAAGCGCAGTCGTTATGGGCGGCGGCTTTATAGGCGTGGAAATGGCAGAAAACCTGCATCATGCAGGTCTGAAAGTAACAATTGCGGAAATGCTTCCGCAGCTTGTCGCACCGCTTGATCCCGACATGATGGCGGAAGTACATTCCTATATACGAAAAATGGGGATCAGACTTGAACTGGGGAAAGGTGTAAGCAAAATCGCAGACGATGGAACAAAACTTCATCTTACACTTTCCGACGGTAGTACGATTGAAACAGACATGCTTATCATGGCTGTGGGCGTACGTCCCGACACGAAAATTGCAAAAGACGCGGGTATAAGTGTTAATGCAAAAGGCACTATTATCACAGACAGCCACATGATGACGTCAGTTCCCGGAGTATATGCAGTCGGAGACGATGCGGAAGTTGCGGACAGTGTAACCGGCGGCAGAACGTATATTGCACTTGCCGGTCCTGCAAACAGAGAAGGACGTGTTGCGGCAGATGCAATCTGCGGCGTACAGAGTGCCTATCCGGGTTCACAGGGATCGTCAATTCTGAAGATATTCGACATGACGGTCGCTTCTACGGGAATGAACGAAAAAAACGCAAAAAAACTTGGAATTGATTACGATATAGCAATCACATGGTCTGCAGAACACGCTTCATACTATCCGGGCGCGACATACATGGCAATAAAGACGGTATTCGAAAAGAAAACAGGCAGACTTCTCGGCGCACAGCTTACCGGATTCCACGGTGTGGACAAGCGCTGTGACGTTTTCGCGACGGCGATCCGTGCTAAAATGACGGCAAGTGAAATAGCAGAACTTGATCTCTGCTACGCACCGCCGTTCGGTTCAGCAAAGGATCCGGTAAATATGGCAGGATTTGTAATCGAAAACATTATAACCGGAAAAATGAAGCAGATACGGATTGAAGAAGTTGACGCACTGCCGCGCGACGGAAGTGTATATCTTATCGATGTACGGGACAAAGTGGCGTTCGAAAGCGGTCACATGGAAGGCTTTGAAAATATGCCACTGAAGGAAGTCCGCAGCAGAATTTCTTCAATGGACAAAACAAAAAAGGTTTATATAAGCTGCAAAATAGGACTTACCGCCTACACTGCTTCCCGTATCTTTGTACAGAATGGCTTTGATGCATATGTTGTCTCGGGCGGTTACCGGTTGTATCATGCAATTTACGGGAAACAGACAACCCCTTTTGAGTCAGACGGTACCGGTATAAAATCTCAGTCCGAAAGTGTACTCGCCGGTACCGGACAGGCTGATATAGTCATTGTAGACGCATGCGGGCTCCAGTGTCCGGGACCTATCGTAAAGCTTTCTGATGCGCTCAAAACAGCTGTCCCCGGATGTGTTGTTCAGATAACAGCCAGTGATCCGGCCTTTCCTGAAGATGCAGAAAGCTTCTGCAGACGGACAGGTAATTCGCTGGTATCATCCGACGAAAAAGCAGGTATCTGTACACTCAGGATACGGAAGAACAGCAGTACGACAGTTCCTCTTCAGACGTCCGGAACGACAGGCGGGACAAATAAGAATATCATCGTGTTCTCCGGCGATCTGGACAAAGCGATTGCATCGTTCATTATTGCAAATGCAGCGGCAGCTATGGGACGGAAAGTTACCATGTTCTTTACGTTCTGGGGTCTGAACATTCTGCGGAAACCGAATAAAGTCCGTGTTGCAAAAGACTTTGTTTCAAAAATGTTCGGAAAAATGATGCCCCGCGGATCTGAAAAACTCGGGCTTTCCCGTATGAACATGATGGGGATGGGACCGAAAATGATACGCAGTGTAATGAAAAAGAAAAACATCGACAGTCTCGAACAGATGATTGCGCTCGCTCAGAAAAACGGTGTTGAACTTGACGCATGTTCCATGAGTATGGACGTTATGGGTATAAAAAAGGAAGAATTGATCGACGGAGTCAGAATGGTCGGCGCCGCGACAATGCTTGCCAATGCTGAAGTATCCGATATGTCTCTGTTTATCTGAAATTGAAGTAATAATACCCGGGTTCTTTATCCGGGTATTATTACTTATATAGTCAGCCGTTCTCCGGGGATAGTACAAAAAATAAAAAAAACAGTATACTTTATTGTATGCGAAGCAGTATTTACCATACAGAAACAAAAAATCTGGTAATTGAATGTCTTAAACAGCACAGCGAACGAAATCTCTCCGTGCAGGACATTATGGCATACCTCAAGGAACGGGAAAGTTCGGCCAATATTACAACTGTTTACCGTATACTTGATAAATTTGAAGAAGACCATACCGTTATCAGACACGGTGCGGAAGACGGGAAAAAAGCACTGTTTCAGTATATTGAACCACAGGCAGGCTGCATGCATCATCTGCACGTCCAGTGCACAAAATGCGGAAAAATCATCCATCTTAACTGCGACACAATGGAAAAAGCGATACAGCATATTTCAGAGGAGCATGGCATTGAAATTACCTGCTCTGCATCATTATTATACGGAATCTGCAGCGACTGCCTTAAAAAAGGAAAAAGTACTGATAAGTAAAAATATTATCCGTTATAGCATAGTATCCATCGCCCCGCATAAATCGTAATCCAATAAAATTAATAATTTGACGTCATATAAATACTATTGTATGATTATTATATTCTGCTTTCAGCGGAATAATCGGACAGTACAAGGAGTTTTTATGAAGAAATACGACGAAGTAAATCAGATACGGTATGAAGGACCTGAATCAGAGGAACCGTTCGCTTTTAAATATTACGATCCGGAAGAAAGTATAAACGGAAAGAAAATGAGAGAACACCTGAAATTTGCCTTAAGCTGGTGGCATACAATAAATGCGGATGGTATCGATATGTTCGGACGGAGCACGATGGACAAGAATTTCGGTATTACAGACTTAATGGAAAGGTACCGGAGAAAAGCCGATTTTGCATTTGAACTTATGGATAAACTCCAGATTGATTATTTCTGTTTTCATGATGCGGATATCGCGCCTGAAGGAAAAAGTGTAAAAGAGAGTATTGAAAACTTTGAAAAAATGGTTGATTACATCTGTGAGTTAAAGGAAAAACATCACAAGAAATGTTTATGGGTAACAGCCAATAACTTTAGTGATAAAAAATTTATGGCGGGAGCCGCTACATCCTGTTCAGCAGACGTATTTGCGGTCGCCTGTACAAAGGTGAAAGCCTGTATTGATGCAGCGGTCAGACTGCATGCAACCGGATACGTTTTCTGGGGAGGGAGAGAAGGTTATGAAACGCTGCTGAATACAAATATGGCTTTGGAACTCGACAATCTTGCACGTATGCTTGCAATGGCGCGGGATTACGGTCGTTCAAAAGGATTCAACGGAGATTTTTACATTGAGCCAAAACCGAAAGAACCGACAAAACATCAGTATGATTTTGATGTCGCAACATGTATGAACTTCCTTCGTAAATACAATCTTGAAAAAGATTTTAAAATGAATATCGAGGCAAATCATGCAACTCTCGCCGGACACACATTCGAGCATGAACTTTATACTGCAAGAATTAACGGATCTTTTGGTTCAATCGATGCAAACCAGGGAGATATGATGCTTGGATGGGATACCGATCAGTTTCCGACAAATGTCTACAGTACGACAATGTGTATGCTTGAAGTAATTCGAGCCGGAGGTTTTACGAACGGAGGTCTTAATTTTGATGCAAAGACACGAAGACCGTCAAACACGCTTGAAGACATTCTTTTTGCCTATATTGCAGGGATGGATTCTTTTGCCCTCGGTTTCAGAAAAGCACTTAAAATTACCGAAGACGGTCGGATAGACACTTTTGTAAAAGAACGTTATGCATCATATACAACAGGAATCGGGAAAAAAATAATCGAAGGTTCAACCAGTCTTGAAGACTTATATAATTATGGAATGAACCTGAGTAAAATAGATGTTCCAAGTGGAAGACAGGAATATCTTGAATCAATTATCAACAATATTCTTTTCAGGTAATAACGTCCGGAGAAACATGTTGATGCAGGGATAAAAAAGGGCTTGTTGACAAAGTAAAATAAAGAAGCTATAACTAATTTGCAAACTGCTTGCGAATTAGTTATAGGAGTATGACCATGAATATAAGGAAAATCTATACCTTCCCTGCAGTATTCTGTCTTATTGGGATGACGACTTTTTCCGCCCCTTTACAAAATAAAATAAAAATAACGGCTACATTTTACCCTCTGTATATAATGCTTGAAAACCTTACGGAAAATGTTCCTGATGTGGAAATTTCAATGCTTGCCCCAGTAAATACCGGCTGCCTTCACGACTATGAAATGACAACAAGAGATATGAAAACAATAACAGGCTGTGACATTCTTATAGCGAATGGAGCCGGGATGGAAACGTTTCTGGAAAAGGCACTTTCGATGAAAAAAGGCGCTGTTATTGTTGCGGCCGACGGGTTCCCCCTTACTGACAATAATCCACATGTCTGGGTATCCCCTGCCGGA
>JALNVF010000131.1 GCA_023231445.1 Treponema sp.
AGTAACAGGGATTCCTTCTCGTTTCATAAGATACATAAACAGGATATCCGACGATACGCAGTTATACACTCCGGATGCAAGCGCCGTATTTACGAACGTCTGATTTTCGGAATATGACGAAAGGATTACTTCATACAGCAGTGAAAGAGTTTTTTCCGCGCGGACAGCGGCAGATGCCCCGGCAGGAATCTGCCCGGAGATGTACGCATATGCATCGTGAAGTCTGCCCGTCAGCTGAACAATTTCCTCGTCAGGTGAACCTGACGCGATAAGTGCAGTCCTGATAAAAAGTTCCGCATCCATGATATCAGCTGATGCAGCCTCTCCGGGAATACGGGGATCGGGGATAAGTCTGACGGTCAGTGATGGTACTGCCGCCTGTGAAGATAATACAGCGCAGAACAGCACGGACATTAGAACAACTGGTAATCGTCGTATATAAAACTGCATATTCTTAACCAACATACAACATTACCGTGACCTTGAACAGACTGCCGGTAGTACTGATGTCTACCTGACCGTCATATTTTTCCGCAGTTGTAAAGACATCAGACAACCCTACTCCGTGTATTCCGCAGATCCGTTTCTGCGTCGCAGGTATACCGTTTTTCCAGACGACAGTTCCGGTATACGGATTTTCAAATATGACAAACAACCTCCCCTTACTGTATCTTATTTCAACAGCAAGAGTCCGTGCGTTTTCGGGAAGTTTTTTCAGTGCATCAAAAGCATTATCAAATAAATTACCGATTACCGCCGCCATATCAAATGAGCGGAGCCCGAACTGCTCTGGAATCCGTATATGATGTTTTACGGAAATACGTTCCTGTTCAGCCTGTGACAGTTTAAAATTAATAAGACTGTCAACTTCAATATTTCCGGTATTTACCGATTTACTTACTGCTGCCCACGTCCCTGTCATCGTCCGTACGTGATCAAGAGCTGCCGTATAATCACCGGATTCAAGGAGCCCCTGAACCATAAACATCTGGTTTTTCATATCATGCCGCATGATTTTTGTCGTTTCAAGAGATTCATTCATTATGGACAATTGTCTGCGGTATGATTCATTCTGCAGGTCGGAAACGAGAACCTGTTCGCTTTTTTCCTGAAGTGACACCATACGGTCAAGGAAAAAGAAAAGCAGAACATTCTCCACAAAATAAATGGAAACAGTCGCAAAGAACGGCAGAATTTCCATATTACTGTTGCTGATGAAAAAAGCTATCACCAAATTAAACAAAAACAGGACACTGATAATAAGCCAGTAAACGCCCGGAACTTTTTCACCTCTTCGTAAATTACACAGTCTGCCGACTATGACTGCCACAAAAAGATATATAAGTCTTGTCAGAATAATACTTGTAAACGGCGTTCTCCCGGAAACTGCAGAAAAAAAATCCGTTTTCAACGTAAACCCGAACAGCAGCAATTCAATAAGTGCTCCGACGGCATAAACAGAAACAGATATAAATACACGGCGCAGCCACGGGCTCTCATAATTCAACGTGATAAGAAAAACCATACCTACATTTACTGAAAAATAAACAAACGGAATACTCACAAACAGGAAAACAAAGATATTCAAAGCAAGCTGCAGTACATATATGCAGGTACCGTATATTCTGCTCTTTTCCGCAGAACTGCTGAAAAATGAGTTAATAAACAGATAGACAGTATAGCTGTAAACCCATTCGGTCGAGACTACAAGTATCCGCTCCGGAGAAAGCGGCAGAAGCATATGAATCATACACCGTCCTCCGCTTCATAGACATTCTGCAGCTCACGCACAATTTTCCTGCGCGGCTGCGAGACCGGAACTTTATCGCCATTGGACATTGTCAATGCATCATAGGTAAAAATGCTTACCTGATAATAATTTACGAAATACGATTTATGAGGACAGAAAAAACGTGATTTCTCGAGAGGACCGCAGACAGTTGAAATCGACCCGTAAAACATATCTTCACCGTTCTGAGTAACAATACGGATTTCCTTACCTCTGCTCTCAAAATACAGAATATCAGCCACGCGCACACGTCTGTTTTCATGTCCCTTGTGATACATAAAAAGTCTGCTCTGACGACCGGCAAGCGTTATTGCTTTTTCAAGAGTATCTGCCGCACGCTGTGGCGTAATGGGCTTTACAAGAAAATCAAGCGGCCTGATCTGAAAAAGCTGCATGGCATACGCCTGCAGTGAGGATATATAGACAATTGCCGTTGTCTCGTTCTGCATCGTTTCTCTGATGTATTTTCCAAGTTCAACGCCGTTCATTTTCGGAAATTCTATATCGAGAAAAATCAAGTCCGGCTGCATTCCTGTCTGCAGTTGTTTTACAAGCGACTCGCACGACCAGAATACCTCAGTCTCTATCTTTACAGATTTTTTTTCTGCATACGAAATAACAATCTGCTCCAGCTGTGAAACTACCGGTTTATCATCATCACATATAAAAACACTGAACACAACACCCCCCGTTCATGCGTGCCGGGCAAGAAATGCAAGATATTCTTTTTCAGGGACAGGCTTCGAAAAATAGTACCCCTGAAGATATGTAACATCTTCATCTGTAAGCATTTTCACCTGCTCCTTTGTTTCAATTCCTTCCGCAACAATATGCAAACCAAGCTGTCTGATTAATTTGATACAGTTATTCAAAAGTATCACCGCTTCACGGTTATTCTCGTAAAAACAAGGCCACACAAGACTTTTATCAAGTTTTATCAAATCAAAATGCGTCTGAATCATTTTTGAAAGATTTGAATATCCTGTTCCGAAATCGTCCATTGAAAACCCGCATCCCATACTGCGGAGTTTTTCCATATTGCGGACCAGCATTTCACCGGCGTTTACGGAAGCTGTTTCCGTAATTTCAAGATTTATAAACTCGGGCGGTATATTATATTTATCCATATAAGACTTCAATAAATCAGGAAGTCCTTCATCAACTCCCTGTATACCGGAAATATTCACTTCAATATATTCTACGCCGTGGTCATACAGTTTTTCTCTGGATGCAAATTCGCAAACTTTTCTGAATACTATCGTACCAAGTTTTTTTATTATCCCCTGTCTTTCGGCAATCGGAATGAACAGTTCGGGAGAAATATATCCGAGTGTCTTATCGTCTTTAAGCCTGACAAGAGCTTCGGCCGAGACAAATGATTTTTTTTCATTAGAAAATATCGGCTGATAATACACGTCAAGTCCGTCGTTCTCCACCGCATTCTGAACAAGCAGTTCAACAGCCGCACTATATCTCATCTGTTTAATGATTTCATCGTTAATAATAAGAATTCCGTTCTGCTGTCTCAGAACACCTTCATTACTGACATAATCGAGCACTGTCATAATTTCATCCGCCGTCTGCACATATAAAGGAACAGACAGTATACTCGTAAAATAATCAAAAGAAATGCTTATTCCGTTCTTATTTTTATAAGTAAGCGTACCGGTACAGTTATTCAGCAGTGCAGTGTATACACCGCTGCTTCTGCAGAGTATGCTGATACTGTTTTCTTTTACATGATACGCATTCCGACCCGTAATATGTATCTGCTGTTTAAACAGCGCCGAAAGTATTTCCGGAATATCCTTATATCCAAGAGAAGTCTTGAGCAGTTTCTCGTTGGATAATGTAAAAGTGACAAGAAAAAATTCTTTCTTACTTTCAACATATTCTGCAAGCATCAGCTCAAACGCATACGTGTTCATAACTCCGTCTATCTGAAAGTCCGCGAACTCCCGCGGGTTTTCAAAAGAAAGAAATAAAAAAACAACCATGAGCATAAGTGCCATGGATGAAATAAGTGCAGTCGGATTAAAGAGCTGGTATACGGCAATACAGGCCCACAGGGATATTCCGCACAGTATCGTTATCCATGCACCTCCGCGGAATATATTCTTATGATGAATAAGAAGGACAACAACACCGGCAATATAAACCGCGGCAGATATGTATACCGTCATTGCCATAGGACCATATGAATATCTGCCGTCTGCTCCAACATAATAATAGAGATTTCCGGACAGGATCATTACAAAAGCTCCTATTAACGGAATACTTTTTAAAAACTGTTTACCCGTACTGTTGCGCTTCTGTCCGTGGGCCTTTGTATCAATATACAAATAAAGGAAATAAATCGTCAGATCAAGCAAACCGATAAAGAACTGATGACACAAACGGTTAATCCACGGTTTTACCGTTTCAATATGATAAATTGTATACAATGTTGCAATTTCAGCAGCGATATCAAAAAAAGACAGCACGAAAAATGCAGTAAAAAGTTTTGTCGATCTGAGCGGAAGACGTTTACGAGTAAAGTAAAAAAACAGCAGCGTAATTATAACTGCAATAGAAGCTAACGGTGTACGATACTGCATATATACTCCTCTTACTGTATTTTAAATCCGTCAATGTGTCTTTTCATATTCCTCACCGAATCAGTATTTTCGCCTGCGCAGCGGTCAACGGTGCTGACCGCTGCATCAAGATGTGATACAGCCTCGGATGTTAATGTCAGGGCATCAGAAATTGCCTTTGAAGATGTGACGATATTCTGCGTACCTTCAAAAACATTCTCCGTATGCTCCCGCTGACTGCCTGCAAGCTGTCTGATTGATTTTATCGCATCAACAACGTTCTGTGCAGCCCTGAGTGTGTCATCTGCTCCCACCTGTTGTTCTTCCGTCTGCTGAGTAATACGGCGTACGGCATCTGCCGTATTCCCGATGCCCGCATCAATAAGTGCAAAAGATTCATCAGCTTTTTTTACTGCAGTAACCCCATTCATGATTCTATCCGACATATTCTTCATATACAACTCGATGGTACGGGCATTTTCAGCACTTAGATTTGCCAGATTACGAACTTCCGCGGCAACAACAGCAAAACCCGCCCCGTAGTTTCCTGCATGAGCTGCTTCAATGGAGGCATTCATTGAAAGCAGATTTGTCTGACCTGAGGTCTTTTTTATTACTACTATCAGCTTCCTGATTTCATCAGCTGCATCGCTGATCGTTCTGATAGCATCTCCTGCAGTTTTTATTGCATCGCGTCCCTGTCCGCTTGTAAGACGCAGTTTCTCTGAAATCCTGTCTGCATTTCTGGCCGTTTCTGCAATATTTCCGATATTTCCTGCCATCTGGCTTACCGCAGCAGAAGCCCGCTCAACAGACTCTGACTGGAGCCTTACCTGATCTTCTATATTATGCGCACTTTCTCTGAGACTTTGTATATCTTCATACGTTTTACTGATCATAAGATTTGTGTTAGCATCCTCTGTGCCTATTCTGTGTACCGATTCCTTCATCAGTCTGAGCGCATCAAGTGATTTTGCGGTAGAATCCATAAGTACTGCCGCGGAATCTGAAACTGCATCTGTTCCGCAATGCAGTCCGGTAATTATTGACAGGAGTTTATCCATAAACTCATTAAGACCGCTTATAAGAAGCCCGATATCATCAGTCATAGAAAGATTGATACGTCTCGACAGATCCCCCGTGGATCCAAGTTCAGAAACAATTTTTTGTGTAGCAGCTATACGATGCTTCATTTCTGATACAACAATGTACATAAGACCGGCACATTCTGCAAAAATAACCGTAACGCACCGTAATCCGTTCCTGATATATATCGCCAGAAGATCAGCATGCGCAGGTATATTATCCCCCCTGATCACTGCATAACCGCAGGTAAACGCGGTTATCCCCATAAAAAGCAGCGTTACAACCGCTACCAGCAGAACCCGTGATCCGACTGAATGTACCCGTACAGGACCGAATGTATGCATAGAATGAATCTGAAGGAGCTTCCGGCATGAAGCAAAAAGAGAATCAAGATAATACAGTTCATATAATGCAGCTAAAGTTCCTGTACATACAGCCTGCAGTATAATAATAACCAGCCGGGACAACTGATACGGTACAACACCGTTTCTGACATCAAGCATCATAACAATGAACTGTCCGATTACAAACCCGGTAATATTTTCGGCAATGATAGCAATACAGGACTGCCGGTATGCCTTCACAACTGCTGTGCGGTCTGCCTCCTGTATTATCCCCGTCTTTTGAATACGGCTGCTGATTTTATCAACAGGCATCAAAAAACGCACTATTACCAGTGAAACAAGAAGACTTAGTATACCGACAGCCGCAAGGGCATTTCCGATATTGTTCCAGTATTCCGGCATCAGCCGGTACAGAAAATCAAGTGCAAGCCAGCGGAGTGTTAATGTGCCTGCAAATCCTCCTGCAAACACTGCCGGTATAAAACGTCTCGTAATATTCATATTTACAGCATAGTATCCGGGAAATAACCGGACAGCAGTCTGAAGGCATAAATTACGGCATAATCGGAATAAATTAGCGCTGCATAAATTATTCCATCTGTCCTCTATTTTATTCCAATGTATTCACACAAAATCTTACAGAATATATACTCAACCGCATGGATAAAGAATGTATCGGACAGGGAAGAACTGCACAGGTCTTCTCTGAAGGCAATGAAAAAATTATTAAACTATACAAAGATTTCATTCCCGGGGAAATGGCCGAAAATGAATTCGTTATGTCAAAATGTGCATATGATAATGGAATAAAAACACCTCAACCGTATTCCATCGATATATATGAAAGCCGCAGCGGAATCACCTATGAAAAAGTCAGCGGTAAAACACTGCTTCAAAAACTCGGGAAAAAACCTCTTCAGGCACATACCATCGCAAAAAAAATGGCAGAACTTCACTACAGCATTCATCAGGTATGTATCGGAAGCTGTATGAATAAACAGAAAGAACGACTCAAAGATGCAGTCAATGCGGCTCCGTTTCTGAACGATGAGCAGACATCAGAGATACTTGCATATCTTGACACGCTGCCGGAAGGTCATACTCTCTGCCACGGAGATTTTCATCCTGACAACATTATTACAGACGACCGCAGTTTCTGGATAATCGACTGGATGACAGGATGTGAGGGAGATGCTGCCTGCGACGTTGCCCGGACGGTAATGATATTACGATACAGTGCCATGCCGGGGCACATTCCACTCCTTATAAAGCTGCTGCTTCGATATCTGCAGAAAAAACTTTCCGACTGGTATAAGGCGGAATACATGCGGAAAAGCGGTCTCAGAAAACAGGATATAGACAGGTGGATGCTTCCGAATTATGCAGCCCGGCTTGTCGAAAATCTAAGTCCTGATGAAACGGCAGTAATAATGAACTGTATAAAAAGAGAAATGGCAAACCTCCAGCATAAAAAAAAGGAATAACTTCAAAAAAAAGTCTGATACAATGAATACTTCTGTATAAACAGTAGTAAATATATAGATAAAACTTCAGTCGCCGTCTATACTCTGGCAGAGGTACCAGCATGTTTACATGGGATTCAAAACAGTACGTTGAATTTGTTAATGAACGCACCCAGCCGGCAGTAGATCTTGTTTCGCGCATTCAGCTGAGCAGCCCGGCTAAAATCGTGGATATCGGCTGCGGACCGGGGAACAGCACGTACGTACTTGCAGAGCGCTTTCCGCACGCAGACATACTCGGCGTTGATTCTTCTGAAGATATGATACAGACAGCGCAAAAAACATATCCGTCGCTGCACTTCAGAAAATGCGACGCCCGTACGGAACTGTCCGGACTGGGAAACGATTTTGACATCGTATTTTCCAATGCCTGCATCCAGTGGATTCCCGGCCATCCGGTACTGATAAAAAGCATGATGAATATGCTCAGGACCGGAGGTGTGCTAGCCGTCCAGACTCCCATGAATTACGATGAACCTATTCACAAAATCATTACTGCAGTGACGACAAGCATCAGATGGAAAGAAAAATTCCCGGCCCCGCGTGTTTTCTACAATCTGACGCCCGGTGAATATTATGACCTGCTTTCGGAACTGACCGGCACATTTACGCTCTGGCAGACGACATATTATCACCGTATGAAATCGCACAACGCCATCATGGAGTGGTACCGGGGAACGGGACTACGGCCGTATATTTCCGTACTGCAGGAAAAAGACAGAAAAATATTTGAATCGGAAATATATGACGAAGTGGTAAAAGCCTATCCTGTCCAGAAAAACGGTGAAATCATATTCCGGTTCCCCCGTTTCTTTATGCTTGCAGAAAAGCCCAGCCTGTAAAAATGAAGACGGATCGTCTGCTCGCCATAACTATCTATCTGCTCAATCATGAAAAGACAAGTGCGTCGGCACTGGCCGAACGTTTTGAAGTTTCTGTCCGCACGATTCAGCGGGACATAGAATCGCTCTGCCTCTCAGGCATTCCCGTCGCGGCCGAATACGGGGCAGACGGCGGGTATGAAATACTTGATACGTTTCATCTTGAAAAGCAAACCGTAAATCAGTCTGATTATCAGTATATCGTAACGGCGCTGCAGGCACTCGTATCGGTATCAGGCGACAGAAACGCGGCAGGCGTACTCGAAAAAGTACAGGCCGCGTCGGAACTGTGCACTGATGCAGGCAGGAAAAGCACAGTACCTGATTCAAACGCCCCCGGAACGGAAATACAGCTCGATCTGAGCGTCGCACTTGAGAATCCCGGAATAAGCAGTACTATTTCCGCCATACGCGATGCCGTACGGAAAGGGATGCAGCTCGAATTTCTGTATACGAATTCCGCAGACGAAACAAAGCTGCACACCGTCGACCCCGTATTCGCCGTATTCAAATGGTATGCATGGTATCTCATCGCATGGTACGAACAGAAACAGGCATACTGCATGTTCAAGCTTGTCCGGATGCAGAATATACGCATG
>JALNVF010000132.1 GCA_023231445.1 Treponema sp.
ACCGACAGCCCTGATTCCTGCTTTTTTTATAGCATCAATACCGGATTGTGCATCTTCTATACCTATGCAGTCCGTATACCATTCACCGGAGAGTTCCGCCGCTTTTATATAGATGTCCGGTTCAGGTTTGCCTTTCTGCAGCTGGGACGGATCAACGACAGCATCGAAATATGTCGTTAATCCGAGTTTTTCAAGAACCTGCGGCGCATTTCTGCTGGCAGAAGCAAGGATACATTTGATGCCGTTGTTTTTAAGTTCATCGATGAACTCTGTTATTCCGGGCAGTATGTTCTCCGGTGTGAGTGTTGAAAGAGAATTTACATATAGCTTGTTTTTTTCGTCTGCTGCTTTCAGTTTCCGGCCGGCCGGCCATGATGTTTTATTTTCTGAGAGCAGGAGTTCGAGTGAATCCATACGGGAACGTCCGTTCATCAGACTGCTTATACGGCGGTCGAACGTCAGTCCGTATTTCCCGGCGAGCACTTTCCATGCGAGGAAGTGGAGTTCAGCTGTATCGGTAATGACTCCGTCAAGATCAAAAAGTACTGCTTTTACCGCGGGTCTCAGATCAAATTCCTTCGTTTCATTATCGTGCAGTGTAAAACGGATGTTTCTGTGCGTGAGTGTCAATTCTTTTAAAGAACTGTTTTCTGCGCGGAGTGTGTATGATGCGTGTTCTTTTGTAAAACACAGTTCAAGTTTCATTCCGTTAATACGGAGGGAGAAGGACAGGTTCTTCCATGTCCCGGGCAGCTGCGGATTAAAACTCCACATACCGCTATAATCGCGGAACCCTCCGAATCCGTATACGACGGCCATCCAGCTTCCTGCCATACAGGCTGTATGTATTCCGTCTGCGGTATTACCGTTAATGTCTTCAATGTCCATACGTACCGTTTTAGCAAAATACGATTCGGCTTTCGGAATATCCGAGGCTTCGCAGGCAGCAATGCACTGTATGCAGTGTGAGAGTGACGAATCTCCTGTCGTGTATTTTTCATAAAACAGAAAGTTACGGATTTTTTCAGCTCTGCTGAACAGGCCGGAAAGAAGAAACTGTGCAAGAACAAGATCAGGCTGCTTAAGAACCCGGTGGCGGTAAATAACGAGCGGATGATAGTGAAGGAGCAGAGGATAGTTTCCGGCAGGTGTGTTTTTAAAATCCCAGTCGGCTTTTGCCATAAACGAGTCATCCTGCGGATATATTCCTGCAGACGTATCGAACGGAATGTACATATTGTCTGCTGCCTCTTTCCACTGCATGATTTCGGCATCGGATGCGGCATGATATTTTTCTGCAATTTTCATACTTATGCGGAGATTTTCCCGTGCCATGAGATTCGTATACGTATTGTTGTCGACGCACGCGGTATATTCGTCGGGACCGGTCACTTCGTTGATACAAAACTTCCCGGATTTTTCCGGAACAAAGCAACCAAGGCTCATCCACATACGTGCAGTTTCAACGGCCATTGTACATATATCCTTTTCTGTAAGCTGTTTTGTGTTTTTCTCTGGGTATCCTGCCGCGGTAAGGTACTTGCTGAGTGCAAACATTATATCTGCATCAATATGGTACTGTGCCGTTCCTGCGGGATAATATGCACTTGTTTCATGGCCGCTTATTGTACGCCAGGGAAAAAGTGCGCCCTTGAGGGACATTTCCGATGCGCGCTCTTCTGCATACGGAAGAATGTGTACACGGTATGCAAGAAGGGCCCTGGCGATGTCGGGCTGGATGTAGGTAAAAACAGGACAGACATACGCTTCCGAATCCCAGAAATAATGTCCTTCATATCCTTCTGCTGTCAGACCTTTTGCTGCGATACTTGAACGGCCGTCTTTCCCTGCAGACTGAAGCAGATGAAACGTATTAAAATTCACCGCTTTTTCATCTTCAGCACTACCGTCTATATGCATGCAGGCTGTTTCCCAGAAACATGAGAGGTATTCCCGCTGTTCCTTTTCTGCCTGATCAAAACCTGCGCGTGCAAATGCTGCAGCATTAGTACAACTTTCTTCTGCGGTCGTAGTGTCATATGAAATGAATTTCGTGAGTACAGCGCTTTCGGACGGTTCAAGAGCGAATTGATATTCTTCATACGGTCCTTCTCCCGTTTTAATTTTTTCAGGAGAAAGTTTTTTCCCGCTGTTCACCGATACCGACTGAATTACCGTACCGTACAGTGAAATGCCGCTGTTGCGTGTACGTGCAGAAAAAGAAAGCGTCCCGCTGTCTGCAGAATACGATTTGATTATGAGCGGCCTTGACGAGAATTTTGCACCGACTCGCGGATCTTCTTCTGCGGAAATATTCGAAGCTGTCGTATCGATCCCGCTTAGAATACGGACGGATATTTCTGATCCGGCAGAAACATCGGACGTAACGGTGTACCTGACAGCGGCACACGTTTTGTGTGTAAATGAAACGAGTCGT
This sequence comes from Treponema sp., assembly GCA_023231445.1. Taxonomy (GTDB): domain Bacteria; phylum Spirochaetota; class Spirochaetia; order Treponematales; family Treponemataceae; genus Treponema_D. The sequence continues at coordinate 2,438 of JALNVF010000132.1, forward strand.
TCTGCGCAGACTGTAAACGAAATTCCGTCTGTATATACACTGCGCACGGTGCGTGTCATGATACCTGTTCTGAAATCGAGAGACATACGGAACGATTTCATGTCACGGAGTGTGGTGAATGGTTTTCCGTTTACCGTAAGTTCAATATGTTTCGGGTCAGGAAGGTTTAGAATCGTCTCGTGGTTTTCTGCATAGCCGTATGCATTTTCGCCGTACGTGACAGGCTCAGTGTCATAGATCCCGTTGATGTAAGTACCTTTATGAGCACAGCCGTCCTTTTCTTCATAGTCGCCGCGGAGACCTAGATAGCCGTTTGCGGTTGTAAACAGCGTTTCGTTACGGCCGACGTTTTTCTGTCCGTATTCGTCTGTGGTGAATACAAGACTGCCGGTGTTTTTCATCTGAGTGTCTCCATAAGGTTATTAACTTCATCAAGAGATGCCATAGCGGGAATTGCACCGCGGCGCGAAACACACAGGGTGGCTGCTGCATTTGCAAAATTCAGATCGGCAGAAAGTTCTTCCTGCGTAAATGAAAGCGGATTGTTTTTGCGCGTAAGGCGGTAGAGCAGGGCACCTGTAAAAGAATCTCCGGCTCCTGTCGTGTCTGCTGTTTTTATATCGTATTCCGGAATAGAAATTATTCCTTCGAAATTTTCAGTTTTGTAGAATACCCCGTCTTTACCGAGCGTGACACAGATAAGTTTGACTCCTTCGTCGATAATATTCTGAGCTGCGGAGGGATTGTTTCTGCCGTACATAAGTTCAAGCTCGTTGTCTGAAATCTTTACGACGTCGGCGTATTTGAACATCGACTTCATCGTTTCGATACCGGTGGTTTTATCAGCCCACAATGGTTCGCGCCAGTTCGGATCATATGAAACGAATACTCCTGATTTTTTAGCGATTCTGACGGCTTCAAGCGTTGCCGAGCGGGACGGTTCGTTGGTAAGGGAAAGTGAACCAATATGGAGAAATGTACTGTTTTCAATTACTGTTCTGTCAAGTTCGTCCGGGGCAAGTGTGATGTCTGCCCCTCCGTTTCGTGCAAACGCAAACGAACGCTCACCTGAAGGCGAAAGCGTTACAAATGCAAAAGTCGTATGAAGATGCTGAGCCTCTTTTAAGGTTCCCGTATAGACTCCGCAGTCGGCAAGTGCCGCGCGGGCATCGCGGCCGAACTGGTCGGCACCTGTTTTTCCGATGAATGCTGTTTCAGCACCGAGCTTTGCGGCTGCAGCAGCGACGTTAGCAGGCGCTCCTCCCGGATTTTCTTCAAACATATTTCTTCCTCCTTCAGATTTTCCTGAAGGGGTAAAATCTATCAGTATCTCTCCCAGTGTCGTAATGTCATATGTGTGCATACTAACCCTCCTGAAAATTGTTAAATTGATTCTTTTAATGTAATTACATCATACGGACCAAGATGGAGTGTTGTATCTCCGATCTGGTACAGACAGCTCTGCTCCGAAAAATTAGCGGCGATATGAATGCGTTCGTGATCCGAAAAACGCGTAAATCCGAATACGTGACTGTCCTGAAGATTGTGAAAATAAATACCTGCCTGTCCGAACAGTTTTTCGTTTTTTCTGCCGCGTATTATTTTATGGATTGCCGCAGTTATCTTTTCCTGTCTGGCGGAAAGCCAGCTGTCACTTTCAGCTGTTTTATTAAACGGTATCCGGTGTACCCAGCGTGAATCATCTTTTCTTGATTTGTCCGCCCGGTACGAGTAATCGTTAATCATCGCATTTTCGTCTCCGGAATAAATAAGCGGAATTCCGGGAAGAGCTGCAAGAACTGTGTAGATCATTACAATCCGTTTTACTGCCATTTCTGCATACAGTTCTGCACGCGGATCCTGCTTTTTATGAAGTTCGTACGCGTCTTCAAGACCTGCAAGAGATGCCGTCGTACCGCAGATTCTGCAGTCGCCTGTCTGCGGATTAAGCTGGAATGGTACTCCCCGTGCGAACGAGCCGTCGAACCGGTTCGTATAGAATTTGTTAAGGAACTGTCTGTGCGAATATCCGTTTATGCCAAGCTCGCCCGCGTCTTCATCTGAGAATGTCCATCCTATGTCGTCATGGCACCGTATATAGTTGACCCACGCGCATCCTCCGGGAATGGCCCATCTTTTTTTCAGCGAACTTTGAAGGAGCCGCGTATCGCGCGCAGCAAGTGCTTCCCAGAAAAGTGCCATCTGAAGAGGGTTATATGAGAGCCTGCATTCTTCTCTGCTTATATATCTGGCCACTTCGTCAGGATGGACGATTGCCTCACTTTTAAATACAAGGCCGGGAGCTGCGATACGTGCGGCATTCTGAAATGCCTGAATCAGTGTATGAGCTTCCGGAAGATTTTCACAGCAGGTGTTTTTTTTCTTCCAGATAAAAGCAAGTGCATCAAGACGCAGAACGTCAACACCCAGATTTGCCAGTGAAAGCATTTCGGCACACATGGCGAGGAATACATCAGGATTGCTGTAATTCAGATCCCACTGGAACGGATTGAATGTTGTCCATACCCATCCGCCAGCTTCCTTTACGTACGTAAAAGAACCGCGCCGTACTTCAGGGAATATTTCCCGGAGTGTACGGTTCCAGTCGTCTGCGTCGCTTTTATCTTTGTAGATAAAATAGAAATCCCTGTAAAACTGATTCCCCTGCTTTGCCTTCAAAGCCCATTCGTGTTCGTCACTTGTATGATTGAATACAAAGTCGGCAACAACCCGTATTCCTGCTCTATGGAATTCTTTCAGTGCTGTTTTCAGGTCACTGATAGTCCCGAGTTTCGGGTCTGTTTCGCGGTAGCTGCTTACCGCATAGCCGCCGTCACTTTCTTTTTCGGGACATTTGAAGAGAGGCATAAGATGCACATACGTAATGCCCAGTTCCTGAAGATACGGAATCTTTTTAATAAGACCGTCAAAATTTTCTGCAAATAAATCGACATAGAGTACGTATCCGGCCTGCTGCTCGCTCAGGTACCATTCTGTATCGCAGTCAGCATCAGGCTCCTGGTATTCTTTGCCGGCTTTCTGCAGTATATCGGCGAGTTTATCAAGAATGCGGTAAAAATCCCACCGTCCTCCGTATAGTTTGAATAATCGGGAGGTGAGTTCAGGCATAAACGATTCGAATCGTTTCTGGAATTCCGGTGACATAATTACCCCTTTACGGAACCGGCCAGCAGTCCTCGGACGAAGTAGCGCTGGAGGGAAAGGAACACAACAAGCGGCAGTATCATTGATACGAATGCTCCTGCAGTAAGCAGATGCCAGTCGGTACCACGCGTTCCTGCCATGTTCATAAGGCGGACTGTAACAACTTCCATTTTCTGTGCTGCTCCGCTGAGAAAGACAAGTGCAACAAGAAGGTCGTTCCATACCCATATAAACTGAAATATTGCGAAAGACGCGAGCGCTGGTACGCTCAGCGGAACAATCAGTTTAAAGAAACAGTCGAAGTGGCTTGATCCGTCTATGAAAGCTGATTCAAGTATACTGCGCGGAAGGGTGGAAATATAATTGAAAAGTATGTATGTAGCAAGCGGCAGTCCGAATCCTGTGTGTGCAAGCCATATACCAAGATATGTTCCGTTAAGTCCGATTTTCTGGTAATCGCGGAGAATAGGAATAAGTGATATCTGCAGAGGAACGACAAGCAGTGCAATTATCATTGCAAACAGTATTTTTCGCCCCGGGAAACTGAGCCATGCAAAACCATAGGCTGCCGCTGCGGCGATAAAAATAGGGATAATTACGGCAGGAAGTGTCACCGTGATGCTGGAAAGAAACGCACTGAGCATTGTTGCACCGCGCGTAACAATTGCATGTCCGTCTTTTCCTGAAACGGTATACCGTTGTCCAAACAGAACCTGCCCGTAGTTGTCGAGCGTAAACGCTTCGGGAGTTTTAAATGCCTGCCACCAGCCTGATGATGAAACGACATCTTTTGTACGGAATGACGTGACAAGAATACCTATTGTAGGCAGGGTCCAGACAATACATAAAATAATGAGCGCTGCAGTGATTATTCTTCGTGACAGAGCCTCTTTTGACTGCTGTGTTTTTGATATCCGGGTGTTCATCAGAATACCTCCTTTTTGTTGAATTCCTTCAGGTTATACCAGATGACAGGGCTTACAGCGAGAAGAATAACAATTGCGATTGCCGATCCCCTGCCGTAGTGAAGGAATTTGAACATCTGTTTGTACTGCTGGCTTGCAAGTACTTCGGTTCCATACAAACCGTTTGTCATGGAGAAAACAATATCGAAGCATTTGAGAGCTGCAAGGAGAATTGTCGTCGATACTGTGACGATACTTCCTGCAATATCCGGAATAATAATGCTCATAAGAATTCTGAATTCGCCGGCTCCGTCGATTCTCGCAGCCTCAATCATTTCCGAGGAAACGGCTTTCAACGCAGCTGAGAATACGACCAGTGCGAATCCTGTCTGAAGCCAGATGAAAATAGCGATAAGAAATAAATTATTGGCAGGTGCTGTACCGAGCCAGTTGTGAGGTTTCCCTCCGCATGCAGTGATGATTGCATTCAGCAGACCGATCTGCGTGTCTCCTGCGGGGCGGTACGCGTAAATGAATTTCCATATAACACCTGCTCCGACGAGGGATATTGCCATTGGCAGGAAAATTAGTGTTTTGCCGGCTTTTTCAATATTGGAACGGTCAGCAAGGACTGCTGCGATTAATCCGAACAATATACTGAAAACCGTTCCGAAGACGAGCCATATGAAAGTATTACGGATAGAAATGAGCATCGTGGAATCGGTGAACACGTATTTATAGTTTTCAAATGCAACGAAGTGCAGACCTTTTTTATCCATGAAACTCAGAATAAGGCTTCTTATCGTAGGAACAAGCAGATACCATCCCATAATCAGAACAGCGGGTCCGATAAAAATATAGGGGATAACAGCGTTGTACTGTTTTGTCTTCAGAAGCTGGGCAAGAAGGTTGAGTGAGTAAAAGAGAAGCAGTACGCTTGCTGTTCCCCAGACGACGGCAAAAAGTGTCGTCAGCACCTGGTTCATTATGCCTTCCCGAAGCAGTATAAAGCCGCCTGCCATGATAACGAAGGTGAGAGGTATAATATACAGCGGTTTCAATTTTTCAGAAGTTGCTGCATTCATTGATTATCTCCTTTTTTGCGACGAAAAATTGTAGAAAAACGGCCGGATGGAGAACCCGTCCGGCCGCCGGCGTCAGATATGATGCCGGATTTTTAACCGGTTGTGCGGTGCTTTAGTTATTCTTCGGCCAGCTTTTTTCAATTGCCGTAAGAACTGTTTTTGCATCCTTGCCGCTTACATAATCGACCATACCGGTCCAGAATGTTCCTGCACCGACTTCGGCAGGCATCATGTCTGATGCATCAAAGCGGAAAACTGTTGCATTTACAAGGATTTTTGCAATATCGCGTTCGATTGTATTGCCATAATCGTTGAAATTCTGATTCTTGTGGGGGAAAAGAGCTCCTCCGACTTTTGCCCATGGAGCACATGCTTCCCATGTTGTAAGAAATTCAAGAAATTCCTGGACTCCTTTTTTATCGTTGAACGCGACAAACTGATCGCCGCCGCCGAGAACCGGTGTTCCGTATTTCGGATTAATTGACGGAAGTGCGAATACACCGACGTCTTCTTCCAGGTGAGCCTGAACGTCTTCCGGCATAAATCCGGTAATAAAGTTACCCTGACGGTTCATGTATGCTTTTGGAGGATTTTCAAACAGCGGTTTTATTGAATCACCGTAGTTTTGTGTAAGAATGTTCGTTGTGCCGCCATAGACATACTTATCGTTGAGCATAACGTCTCCGACGTATTTAAGTGCATTCTGTACGGCAGGATCATTGAACGGAATCTGATGGTTTACCCATTTATCATATACATCAGGACCTGCAGTACGAAGCATGACGTCTTCAAGCCAGTCTGTACCGACCCAGCCTGTTGCTGCTCCTGAATCAAATCCGATAGACCACGGAGTGTCGCCGTTTGCAACCATTTTGTTTTCAAGTGCGACAAGTTCATCCCATGTCTTCGGAACAGTATATCCTTTTGCTTCCCAGGCTTTTTTGGGATACCATACGAAGCTCTTTGCATTGACACGGTGGAAAATACCGTACACTTTACCGTCGTCTGCGGTGCCCAGCTGCTTCCATACAGGTGCATAATTTTCATCAATCTTAGTGACAACTTCTTTGGAAAGTGGTTTAATAAAACCGCGGCGTGCAAAGTTTTTCATCATACCTGGCTGGGGAAGGGCA
>JALNVF010000133.1 GCA_023231445.1 Treponema sp.
CATTTTGAAATTCATGGAGTATGTACGGACGTTTGGCGTAAGTGTATATGTATTAATTACATATGCATGATAATCGCCACCATTCAGCTGGATACGTACTTCACATCCTTTAGGGGTAGTTGCACCTGCGGTGAAATTAAGCGTGTATTCTCCGCCCTGATAGAGCCGGAAACCGTCGTAATAGAATTGCACACCGTAATTGACATTTCCGGTCGATGACAGAGAGATGTCGGCCTGTTTACCGTTATATTGTGCCGATGCATTTCCACCTGAAAAATAAAAATTCCACCCTTTGTTCTGTTTACTGAAATCGCCGTTTATGAGTTGATTTACACCCGTTTCCATCCAGATTTTCGGGCCTGTTTCTTTTTGTTGAAACGGCTGGAATTTAAATGAGCATATAGTAAGTAAATACAACGTTGTAGCTGCCGATATAAAGAATTTATTTTTTTTCATTCATAGACCCCATTTTATAGTATATCATAACTACTGAAAAACTGTACATAAAATAATGAAAAAGATACAATAACAGAATAATGGATAAAGAAACTGAATGTCGTATAATTACGTTAGAAACAAAACTTGCTTATCTTGAAGACTTTGTCAGGCAACTGCAGGAAATGTCTGTGGCGCAGACGAAGCAGATTGATATTCTGAAGCAGGAAAATAAGCTTATGTCGGGAAGACTGCAGGATTTATCTGACAGTCTTGAGGAAATTCCTAACAGAAAGCCTCCGCATTATTAAACCGGTATATGAATGCTAATAAAGGAATAGTATGGAAAAAGCCAGCACACAATATAAACGGGAACATAAACCGGATTTTGGTCATGAAAAAATTGAAATTCTATATGAAGATGAATCAATCGTAGTAATCAACAAACCGACAGGGATGCTTTCTGTCCCGTATCCTGGTAGTCATGCTCGTACTGCTGTTGCAGTATTGGAACAGCTTATGCGGAAAAACGGAACATATGCAGCAGGACACCGTCCTTTTGTTGTTCACCGTCTTGACCGGGATACATCTGGTGTGATGATGTTTGCAATGACAGAGCAAGTCCAGCGGAAAATAATGAATACATGGCAGACTATGGTAACTGAACGATTATATCGTGCTGTAGCGGAGAATCCCCTTAACGGACTGCTTCCCGATTACGGAATAATAGATAATCCTCTGGCATATAATGCGTATAATGTGGGTTTTGTTCCCCAAATAGGAGAGAAGCCGTCTGAAAATACGTACCATGTAAAAAAAACTGGCAGGGAAATGTCAATTTATGAACGCCATCTTGACCATTCCGGTGGTAATGTGAAATTCAGGACTGTCGAAGCACGTACTCATTTTAAAGTATTGGAACGAGGGCCGACTCATACTTTATTTGAACTTAGTCTTGATACCGGAAAGAAAAATCAGATACGTGCTCATCTTGCTTCAAAAGGATATCCGCTGGCAGGAGATGAGAATTATCGTGCACAGACAGATCCGTTCGGCAGACTTGCACTTCATGCGCGGACGTTGGAATTTATTCATCCGGAAACCGGCAGACATATGAAGTTTGAAATGCCTGAACCTGCAGAATGGCTGGAATATGTGAAAAAAGGCGATTTGCATCCTGCTGTACCGGTCTGGCAGAAAGAATTTGACAAAAAGCATACTGCCGGAAAACGGTATGTTTACAGTGAAACAAAACAGGAACAGAAAGATCATGTGAGCGGCAGAAAACTTGCACATATGAGTTTTATGGATCGCGGTAAAATATACAGAAGTAAAAAATAATTATTAATAGTTTGATGGGGATTTGTTTATGAAAAAATTGTTTATAAGCTCTTTATTAGCTCTTTTTATCTGTTTGTCTGTTTTTGCTGCTGATGGTGTTATGTCCGGAGAAAAAAATATAAAAGTAGTACAAACCGAATGGTTTGATATTATCTACCCGGTAGATTCTGAACGCTCTGCGGCTCTCTTGGCGGAAAAAGCTGATGGTGTTTATAAAGATATCTGCTCTGCGCTTGGAGTGGAACAGTGGGCTCGTTTTCCTGTCGTTCTAACTCCCGCACAGGACGAGTTTAACGCATATTTTACGTCGACATTTTATAATCATATTGTCTTGTACGATACGTCCGAAACGGAAGATATGGCGGTGTTTTCCGATACACTGTTGTCAACTTTTCGCCATGAGCTGACGCATGCGGTTACTTACAATATGAAAAACAAATTCTGGCGGACAATTGGGTCTGTCTTCGGAGATACTATCAATCCCGGATGGCTCATTATGACAAGCTCTCATGCAGAAGGTGCAGCAGTTACTTCGGAAAGTATGAGTGGCGAAGGACGTTTGAATGATTCTTACAGTGCCCAGATGGTTCGTCAGGCAAAAATTGAGGGAACCTTTCCCGGATATGCCGATATATACGGAGCACACGATAAATATCCCGGCAACCAGAATTATTATTTCGGAAGTGCGTTTGATTTATGGCTTCAGAAAACTTACGGTATGGAAAAATATGCACAGTTCTGGTATAAATGTGTAAATTTTCAGACAATTCATCAGTCGCTTGCTTTTAAATCGGTATACGGGCTTCCGGTGAAAGATGCGTGGAAACAATTTGAAGATTCTGTTGTAGTACCGGATATTCCGCCGGATCCACTTGAAAATGACGGATATGCAGATTTCTTTTCAGCAACGGCAGTGCGGTCTCGTGAAAACAGCAGGGGGTCTTTATACACTTCGTTGTCTGAATGTAATGGAGGAGCAGCTTACTGCGATGATTACAGCAGCAGCTGTTTTTTTTCAAAATGGGATGAGAAAAAGAAACAGTATGCAAAAGGCCGGAAACTATTTACTGTTTTGAATATGAATCGTGCTGTTCTTTCGACCGAAGGAAAATATGCGGCGGTAAGTCTGACAAGTGAAAATCATGCAGTTCCGAAGAACGAAGTAAGGATATATAGCCTGCACAGCCACAGCTGGTATTTATTGAATGAAACAGGATTTCGTGATGCTGCAATTATTACAAATCGTGGAAGAGTATATCTTGCTGCTGTAAAAACAAAGTCTCAGAATACGTCACTCTGTATTTATGCGCTTACTGAAAATGCAGCAGGAACGCGTATCCGTGGGGCTGAATTGTTTGCAGAGATTCCGTTCCCTTCTGGTGACGTTCCGTTTTCACTTGCAGACGGAGGAAACGGTTCTGTTGTATATATATATAAAAGCGGCATGAACTGGTCAATATGTTTTTATTCGATTACGGACGGTACAACGGTAGAATATAAGGCACCGGTAGACCACATGGTTATCAGAAATATTTCATCGGCAGATACGAACGACGGAACAAATGTATATACATTTTCGTGGTCAAAGCCTGGTTCTATGCCGCGTTTCGGAGAACTTTGTATTGTATCTGGGCGTGATGCATCAATGAGACTGCAGTCTGACGATATATCGGGAGGTGTGTATTGTCCTGTTACTCTAAGAACAGGACGCATTTTATATTCAGGAAAATTTTTTCGTGACTGGCGTCTTCTTACTGTTAATCAGCAGAAAATACGATTCGATTCCTTTGTTGTGCATAATGATGCAAATCGTGCTGTCTCAGCCGGTGACATAGTTGCTGCAAATGCTGACGGAGGTTCTGCAACCGGAAATATACCGATAGAATATCCGCAGCTTAAGGGTGCAGAAGAATATAAACCGTTTGATTATTACCGGCGCGGGATATTTTTACCGTTCAGCGATAACGAGACATATACCTATGAAGATGGAGAATTTAAGACAATTCCGCTTTTGTGTGGTATCACATATGCATCGTCAAATCCGTGGACATCCGGTATAGTAGAAATATCAACCGGCTATAATCCATTAACAAACAGTGGTGCAGTAAAAACATATTTTAAGAGCGGAACGGCGACATCATTGTTTAATTATGCACTATATAATCAGGTCGAATTTGACCGTTCCGGATATAAGCAGACGATGAATATTCTGCAGCTGTCATCCGAAATTCCTGTCGGTTGTATTTCATATATTACATTCGGAAATACGACTGAAATTTTTGAGGGAAAGCAAAGTCTTGCAGAAATTTCAAGAGATACGTTTGATTCGAAATCCATTTTTGGTTGTCTTGAAGGTGATGATATAACCGCACGGTTTATCGGTCTGAATGAATTTTCTGCCGGATATACAAATATTCATAAAACAGGTCCGGGAACATATGAACAGGGAGGTTTTTCTGTTACTGCTTCGTATCATACATCATACACTGCCGTGGCAGGTAATGTGCCGTCGTGGAATAATCTTTACCAGAATATCTCGCCGGATCTTGTTGTTAAGCTGCCTTTTCTCCTACCGTATGTGTGCCTCTGCGGATATACATACAACTTTCCATTTAAGATAGAATCTTCGCTGTTTCCTGTAGAATCAGTTTTTCTTAATAACACGGGAACTATTATATTATTTGCGGGGGAAGTACAAAAAGCAGTTCCTTTTTGTACGCTGCTGTATATAAGCCGGTATCGTTTTTCGGCAGAATATACAGGTGCATTTAAATATAACGATGGCAGTTCATGGGATTTTTTCAATACACCGGGACTTACAGAACAGATGTTTTCCGGTAATATGAACTATTATGATTCTTTCGGTTTACAGGCAGTTTTAACAATGATTCCGAATATTGGATATCTGGCTTCGGCGAATACGTCATTCAATCTTAGTGCAGAACTGAAGTATCGTATCCGCAGAACTGTCAGTCAGAATCCTTTTATTTTTACAATAAAATTTAATGTCCTATATTAATTATCGCCGGAGAGCCCCTTATGCTCCCACTTTTTTCTGTGTGGGGCGTAATTTTACAATGTCAGAAATGCTTTATATCCGTTGTATGCCTGAAGAATATCTTCCTTGTTTGTAATTTCCCACGGAGCATGCATGCTCAGTACGGAAACCCCGGCATCAAGCACATTCATACCGTATTTTGCAGCCAGATATGCAATGGTTCCGCCTCCGCCCTGATCAACTTTTCCGAGTTCTGCCATCTGGAAAGTAACATTATTTTTTGTCATTATGTCCCGGATTTTTGCAATAAACTCAGGATTAGCGTCGCTTGCAGATGATTTCCCGCGGCTGCCGGTATACTTGTTGAATACGAGACCACCGCCGAGAAACGATGCATTGTCCTTGTCGTACAAGCCGCTGTTCATGGGATCGTATGCGGCATTTACATCACTTGACAGCATTATGGAATTTTCCAGACATCTGCGTAAAGTAAGTTCATTGTATCCTTCGGGCATACGTGCAATAATTTCAGCAACGGCGTTTTCAAGCAGATGCGATCCCATTCCAGTCGCCCCGACACTGCCTATTTCTTCTTTATCTACGCAGATGCAGCAGTTGGTGCGTAATGAGGCTTTACTGTCGAATAAAGCCTGTGCCGACGTATATGCACAGGAACGATCGTCCTGTCCATAGGCAAGAATAAGCGATCGGTCTAATCCACAATCACGGGCACTCCCAGCCGGGACGATTTCCAGTTCTGCCGAACAAAAATCTTCCTCATCAATACCATATGTTTCTTTGAGTAATTTGAGAACTTCCTTTTTGCATTTATCTTTGTCTTTATTTTTTGTATCCTTTAAACTGTCGCTTTTTGAAGGTTTTTCTGAACCGAAAACGATATCAAGATTTTCACCGGGAATAAAATCTGACGCTTTATCCTTGAGCTGATCCTGCGCAAGATGCGGAAGAATGTCTGAAATACAGAAGACGGGATCTGCCGGATCTTCTCCGATTTTTATTTCGACTGTTGTACCGTCTGTTTTACAGGCTACACCGTGAACCGCAAGGGGAAGTGTTACCCACTGGTATTTTTTTATACCGCCGTAATAGTGTGTATTTAAATATACGACAAAATCCTTCTCATACAATGGATTCTGTTTTACATCAAGGCGTGGTGAATCGATATGAGCGCCGAGAATATTCATTCCTGAGTTGAGTCTTCCGGTACCGATTTCGAAGAGCATAATTGTTTTATTCATTTTTTGTATGTAGACTTTATCGCCCGGTCTTAAGATTGTATAAGCAGCAATATCTTTATATCCATGCTGTTCTGCCTGAATGGTAAGTTCTTTTACACATTCACGCTCTGTTTTTCCGTTGTTTAAAAAGTTCTTGTAGTTTACTATAAATTGTTCATTCATATCTGATCCCGAAATATATGATTTTATAATCAAATATACTGCAAAAACAGTGATTAGGACAGAGGCTCCTGATTTATATTGTGAGACACTTGTGGGAGTCAGCCAAGTTTAGCAAGTATAACCTTACTCTGGTAAAAAAATATTCATCTTTGCCTGTCAGGAGATTAATGGTTATTATATAATAGTAGAAGGTAACAAAAGAGTGTATTATTGTGTTGTAGACGATTTAGATGAATCATCAGGGAAAATACTCGACAGTAGAGTTTATACTAAAAAATCTGTGCGTAAAGTTCGCGCCGGTCAGCTGTATGAATTGTTTGACTGTATTGGAACTTTTTCATCAAAGGAAGATGTGAACCTTGATGTAGCAATGAACATTGCCACGTTTCCGGAAATTTATATTCCTTTACTTAAAAATGCGCTCGCTTCGGGCAGACAGACAATATCATTCGGCGATATCGGCTGCTTTATGATTGACAGAGAAATAAAAATTAAAACACTCATTGAGTATATAAAAACATATCAGCAGTTATGTGACGCTGCCGGAACATGGATTACCGGGAAAGACACTGACCGCGAATGTATCTGGGAATATGTATGGGAAAAAGAACGACGACGACTGGACGCAAATTTTCCGGTTCGCGGAAAATCAGTAATTTTATTCGATAATGAATTCGATGCCGATCAGTACCGTGAAGATTATTATGGCGATTACGGAACAGTAATGCAGGTTGAAATCATGGAGCAGCGGGCATTTGGCAGATATGATATGTCATGGTATACAGGCGTTCCTGGTAATATTTCATATAATGAAGCGGCGATGTATGCACGTAATTACTGGCATGGGAAAGAAAATGATGAACCGTTGTGGGAATATTTACTTGACGGAGCATATGTGCTAACACCTCTCCAGAAGGAAATACCGGATTTACCGGATATAAAGTGAATCAGGTTATATAAATTATGTTTCTCTTGACAGAATCATTATTACTGTATATTGTACTATATGTTGTTACTGTGAATAGTAATATTAGTTATCAGGAGACACTATGCTTGTTGAAATTCTTTCCGGCGAACGATATACGCCGTTTTCTTTGGCTAAAAAATTCGGAGCAAAAGCTGTATTAGAATCGGCTTCATTTACGGGTGGAAAAGATCGTTATTCTATCCTCATGCTCGATGAAGCATTCCGCGTTATTCAGGATGATGACGGTGTAGCGTTCATTGTTAATGGAGAACGACGTTCTGTGTATTTGATGAAGAAAGGTGATATTCTTGATGTGCTTCAGGAAATAGCAGCAGAGAACAGGCCTGAAGAGGGTGCAAATGTTGATTTTCCGCTGCCTGCCGCCGGAATAGGTTATTTGAGCTATGAATTTTGTACACACTGCGATACGATTCATCTTGAGAAGCAGAATGATACACTGAAAATTCCCGAGTCGGCATTTATCATCGGTCATACATTTATTGTGTTTGATCATTTTTCCGAGAAAATGTATATCTGTGCTCAGAACTACAGGGAGCACGAAATTGATCTGCAGGCTGCTGTCGATGCTGTAAAAAGACGCCTCGTGGATCTTGACTTTTCATATATGGCGGCACCGGAGACTAATTTTATCTCAACAGTAATAACTGATATCCGGCAGTCTCATGACGAATATGTTGAAAAAGTAATTGCGCTCAAAAAACGTATCCGTGCAGGAGATATTATTCAGGCCGTTCCATCCCGACGGCTGCAGATAAAAAATGACGTGCCTGCCCTGGAAGTTTACCGGCGGCTGCGGTCGGTGAATCCGTCTCCGTATTTGTTTTATCTTGATTTTGGAGATTTTCAATTTACCGGAGCTTCACCGGAAAGTCTTGTACGGGTAAGAAACGGGGAGGCTGCAATTCACCCGATAGCAGGTACAAGACGACGCGGAAAGAACAGTGCTGAAGATGAAAAGCTCCGGGAAGAACTTTTGAACGATCCGAAAGAAAGAGCGGAACATCTTATGCTTGTCGATTTAGCCCGCAATGATCTGGGACGTGTATGCCAGGCAGGAACTGTTGAGGTAACGCGGTTCATGACAACCGAACTTTACAGTCATGTCATTCATCTTGTTTCGGAGGTGACAGGAAAAATATTTGATGGAGAGCAGGCGGTAAAAGTTCTCCGCGCTGCGTTTCCTGCCGGTACAGTAAGCGGTGCTCCGAAAATAAGTGCTATAGAAATCCTTTCAGGACTTGAAAAAGAGCGGCGCAATTTTTATGCAGGTGCGGTGGGATATATTACGGCAGACAATGCACTGGATTTTTGTATTGCCATACGATGCGCGGTAAAAAAAGCAGGTGTATGGAATCTGCAGGCCGGCGGCGGTATTGTTAATGCTTCGGATCCTGAACGG
>JALNVF010000134.1 GCA_023231445.1 Treponema sp.
GCCGAAACATTCCTGAAATTTTTTGTTCGATGTAATAATGCCCATTTCCCAGCCTGGAAAATTCGTCCACAGTGAACTCATCTTTTTATAGAGTGCTTCCGCTTCTGCTTCATCTCCAAGTCGCTCGCCGTACGGTGGATTGCAGAGCAGTAATCCTTCTTTATACGGTGCGTGCAGGTCATTAAAATCGGACAGTGTAAAATCCGGCCTTGGAATCCGGTCGTTTCTGCCGACGAGCTGAAGTGCACGTCCTGCCATGACGCATGCGTGTTCCGCATTTTCCTGTGCACGTTTTACTGCGGCCGCGTCGATATCGCTGCCGGTGATGCGTACTTCCACATCCGTCCTGATTTTTGCGGCTTCTTCCTTTCGGATTTCCACTGCGTGCTGCTGGTTAAAAATGGGAAGTGTTTCGAGAGCAAACCTGCGTCCGAATCCGGGAGCGACATTATACGCATAGAGGGCCGCTTCAATTGCGATTGTTCCCGAACCGCAGAACGGATCGTGCAGTGGTGTTTTCCGCCGCCACATCATTTCCTGCAGCATGACTGCTGCGGTTGTTTCCCTGAGAGGTGCAATACCTCCGTCTGTACGGTAGCCGCGTTTATGAAGGGGCAGGCCTGAGAGGTCGAGCAGAATGTATGCAGTATTGTCGTCGATATAGACACGTACATCTGCTTCGTCACCGCTTTCCGGAAGCGTCGTCATGTGCCATTTGTCACCCAGTTTTTTGTAGATTGCCTTATGGACCATTCCCTGTATACTGTGTTCTGAATTAAGCTTTGAACGGTACGTACGTACCTTATCTACAACGATCCGGGTATCTTTCTTTAAATAATTCTGCCACTCGATAGTATAGGCTCCGTCAAAAAGTGCATCGAAGTCACCGGCAGGGTAACATGCAAGCTGCAGGTACAAACGGTCTGCGGTGCGGAGACAGAGATTGGCACGAAACATGGCGTCGTCGTCACCGAGAAAACTGACACGTCCCGGTGCGTTTTCTGTCAGTTTATAGCCTGAATGTTTGATTTCATTGCCGAGAATTTTTTCGGCACCGACTGCGCATAAAGCGACTAATGTATTCATATAAAAAGAAATTAACACTTTTACATATTTTGCGCAATTGTCACAAATTAAAATGTCCAAATAAAAAAACGTTTACTTCGACAGAAAGTGTCTGACTTCTTCCAGCTGTGCCAATGTATCCTTCCGTCCCAGATTGTACAGACCGCGGATTTTTTCCGGATCTTTTTCAGTACGGCTTACTTTTAAATGTTCTGACGGACGTATCAGCAGAATTGCGCCGTCTGCAGCCTGCCGTTCTGCATTTTCAAGTTCCTTATTGTAGCAGATATGACGGGTCTCCATCGCATGGACGAGTTCCGGATATTTTTTCATTGCGATTCTGATAAGCGGAAGAAGCGGATTTTCTTTCTTTTTATATCCGGCGGGTTGTGTCAGAATGACGATATCTTTTATATATCCCATATGTTCGAATGCGCTGAGCGGGATTGAATCGGAGACACCCCCGTCAAGCAGTTTATATCCGTCTGTTTCGACAATACGCGAAACAAGCGGCATTGAGGCAGAACCCTGCATCCACAGCATTTCTTTTCCTCTGAGTGTCCTGCACTGGTGGTATACCGGTTGTCCTGTTATAATGTCTGTACATGTAACATAGAATGCCACAGATGATGATTCAAGTGCATCATAATCGTAGGGATCAAGTTTATCGGGAATTTCATGATAACAGAACTGTACATTGAATAAATCGCCTGTGGAAAAGAAAGAACGGGCGCTCATGTATCTTTTGTCCCGGCAGTATTTTTCGGTATACCGGATGGATCGTCCCGCCTGTCCTGACGCGTAACTTGCCCCGTGTACGGCTCCTGCCGATACTCCGATAATACCGTCGACAATAATATTATTTTCTCTCAGTACATCAAGAACACCAGCTGAATAAATACCCCGGTGTCCGCCGCCTTCAATAACGATACCTGTTTTTGCAGTTCCCATGTTAGTACCTCCGGTTATTTTTCTGCGGTCTGCCAGCTCCCGCCTGTAAACAGCTGGTGAGGGTTGTAGGCTGATTTATATACCATTTTTCTGCAGTCCGCCAGCCAGTACCCAAGATAATACCAGCCGAATCCGAGTCTGCGGCACAAATCTATTTCACGGAGTATACTGTACGTGCCGATGCTGCGCTTCATTATACCTGGAGAAATATCATAATAAAAATAATTGGAGGAAAGGGAATCCGCTCCGGCGTCAACGATACCGACTCCTATAAGTTTTCCCGGTGTGTTTCCGTCTGACGTCATCCGGTACTCCATATTGAATGTACCGGAATAGGATACCCGTACGCCTTCAACAGCTGATGCACATTCATGAACGCCGTTCATCTGCATAAGCTCAGCTCTGCCTGCATCGGACGTCTTTGTTTCATGAGGATTATGGCGCCTGTCGTATGCGCAGTAAAGTTTTACCTTTTCTGTGGTGATGAAATCAGCCGGATTCTGCGTGATGCGGATGGTAATATCTTCGTTGTGACTGAGCACCCGTCTCTGACTTTTTGACGGTTTAAAATCAGGGACCGCAATACGGATGGGAATACACTGTCTGCAGTCAGGACAGTCTGCCCGGTAAACAAAATCGTCTGCCCGCCGGAAACCTTCTGCAAGCAGGCTGTCGAATACGATCTGCTGGCAGGTTTCTGCATCAGGTCCCTGAGTGTTATTCAGATTGTCCGGTGCCGCTATATCGAAGGCATCTTCAGGAGCCGGCAGCCGGAATACCGTATAATGCGATGTCCGGCCGTCGAAATAACCGCAGGGAGACGCAAATAAATCAGGGTACGGTTCAGTTCCTTCGTCCGGTTGTGCTGTCGTTCCCATTATGCAAGACCTGTTCCCTCGTCAAGCCCCATCATTATATTCATACACTGGACAGCTGCACCTGATGCACCTTTACCAAGGTTATCAAAACGGGACGTAATCATAATGCGGTCGTCGTTGCCGCATATAAAAATCTGCATATTGTTTGTACCCGACAGGGTATTTGCAGCAATAAACTGCTCAGAAAGCGTTCCTTCTCCCATAAAACCTGCTGTTTTTACGAAACGGCATCCGTCGTAATGAGCTGCAAACAGTTCCCATATGTCGTGTGCCGAGGCTTTCTTTACAAGCAGACGGCTGTAAAGCGGTACCGTAACGGACATACCTGAGAAATAATCGCAGACGTACGGGTCGAATACAGGGAGATACGAGAGTCCGCTGATTTTCTGCATTTCGGGCAGATGTTTATGTTGTTGTGTCAGTGCGTAGAGCCGGGGAGAGTCAAGTTCGTTGTTCCGGTTAGTATCTTCGTATTGTACAATGGCCTTTTTTCCTGCACCGCTGTATCCCGATACGGCATGGCAGACAACCGGATAATCGGTACTCATAATACCTGCGGAGACGAGCGGATAGCAGATTGAGTTGAACCCGCTTGCATAACATCCGGGGACTGCGACGCGGTGCGATTTTTCTATATTGCTCCGGAAAGAGGGAGCGAGTTCGGGAAAACCGTAATCCCAGCCGGGAGCTGTCCGGTGTGCCGTTGAAGCATCGAGTATGCGGGTATGCGGATTTGTACAGAGTGCTGCAGATTCAACGGCTGCCTGATCCGGCAGGCAGAGGAACGTAAAATCCGATTCATTGATGAACTTCTGCCGTTCTACCGGATCTTTACGTTTATCCTCCGGAATCTGCATGAGTTCAATGTCGCCCCGCTGCGCGAACCGTTCATATATTTTAAGACCTGTTGTACCGTCTTTTCCGTCAATGAATACTTTGTATGCCATAATCAATACTATATTTAAAAATCATAATATTTGCAACAAAAGAAATGTGTGTTATGCTGTTTCCATGTATCCTCAGTTCTATTATGTTGAGATCAATTGTGTCTCTCTTCTGCTTATTTTCTGGCTTATTGCACAGTATAAGAAAAATATTGACAAACAGACCGGAAACGTGATGTTCATACGTGTTGTCTATGCAACGATGTTCATCATGTTTCTTGATATTATACAGGCATATCTTGACGGCCGTCCCGGCAGAACAGTATTTATACTGAATAACATCCTTAATGTCGTATATCTGCCCCTTTCGGGCCTTATCAGTTTATTCTGGTTTACCTATGTATTCTGCGATATAGTACCGGGAAAGCAGTATATAAAATGGAGGCCTTTTTTTGTACTTCCGTCTGTTCTGCTTACAGTCTGCTCTCTGGTTTCGCCGTGGACTCACTGGATTTTTTATATAGACAGCACAACAAATTATTACCGCCACGGAGATTTATATATCATTCAGCAGGTGGTAACATATGCATACTTTATAATATCTTCTTTTATGGCGCTCCTGTCTCTTCTGCATGAAAAGGATGAGGCCCGCCGGTCCAGGCTTCTGACGATTTTTTCGTTCATCGTGCTGCCGTTTATTTCCGGTATAGTGGATATTCTGCTGCCGGGCTTTGAAGTTACCTGGCCTGCCATAACAGTATCGCTCCTGTTCGTTTTTTCCGAACTGCAGCTTTCGCAGATTTCTGTTGATGCACTTACCGGTCTGAGTCACCGCAGGCACTTTACAAATTATATTGAAACAAAGCTGCGGCCGGACAGTACGGGCAGTGCAAAATATTATATGTTTATGATGGATATTGACTTATTTAAGGAAATAAACGATACATTCGGTCATCTGGAAGGTGATGCCGCACTTGTTGAAACAGCCAGCCTGCTCAGAAATGTATTCAGTGCTCCGAATACGGTACTTGCCCGGTACGGCGGCGATGAATTTGCGGTTGTATGTCTGTGCAGAGATGATGCAGCTGCCCGTGCGCTGCGACTGAGACTGTATTGCGAATTTGAGCAAAGAAACAGGGACGGGCATTCCCCGTATACGCTTATGGTAAGTGCCGGCTTTGCCGGATACAGCGGAACGGGAAGCGGAGCTGTGGTTGAAATGATGAGGCAGGCCGATAAGTCTTTATATGAAGAAAAGCGTATGCACCACATACTGCGGCACAATTGAATAAATCGTGTTTATCTTCTATAATAATTGATACAATTTTTACGAGGACAGTATGCCGAAGATTGAAGTTAACGAGAATCTGTTTTTTAATTTGCTTGGAAAAAGATACGACTATGACACACTTGAAAAAAAACTCACCTGTGCAAAAGCCGAACTTGATGAAAAACCGGACATGTCAAAACCTGCCGGTGAGCGTGTTATAAAAATCGAACTTAACGATACTAACCGCCCTGATCTCTGGTCGACAAACGGTGTAGCCCGGCAGCTTCGACTGCACGAAGGTGCAGAACATGGTGATTATGATAAGTTCCTGTCAAAAGCGGGAGCTGTTAAGGACTGTGGGAATCGTATCGTAACAGTTGACCCTGAACTTCGCAGTATCCGTCCGTTTATGGTGTCGTTTGTTATTTCCGGTAAGGCAATCGACGACCCGATGCTTAAGGATATTATTCAGACTCAGGAAAAGCTTGCGTGGAATTTCGGACGTAAGCGGAAAACCATTTCTATGGGTGTTTACCGGGTTGCGGATATAAAATTTCCGGTGCATTACAAAGCGGTGGATCCTGATAAGACAAGCTTCATCCCGCTTGCGTGTGACTCGCCCATGACGTGCCGTCAGATCCTTACCGACCATCCGAAAGGAAAAGATTACGGCTGGATTCTTAAGGATATGAAAAAGTTCCCTCTGCTTGAGGACGATAAGGGAGAGGTTATGTCTATGGCCCCGATTATCAACAGTGCGACGCTGGGGGCCGTGCAGGTCGGCGACAGGGACCTGATGGTTGAACTTACCGGTTCCGATATGGAAAGTCTGATGCTTTCTGCAAATATCGTTGCATGTGATTTTGCGGACTGTGGTTATGAAATTCTTCCGGTACGTGTTGATCATCCGTATGAAACTGGTCTGGGAAAATCTGTTACTGCGCCGTTCTATTTCCAGCCTGTTACAAAGGGCTGGCTGAGTCACATCAACAGCCTGCTTGGCTCTTCGTTTACGGCAGATGAAGTTACTGCATCACTTTATTCTATGGGGGATACCGTTTCATCTGAGAGAGTGACGAAAGACGGCTGTGAAGACGTTGAATTTACACTTAATCCGCCGCCGTACCGCAATGATTTCCTTCATGAAGTGGATATTATTGAGGATGTCATGATAGGGCGCGACGTTGAAACGTTCGAACCGGAGAAGCCGCATGATTTTACTATAGGACGTCTGCTGCCGCTTACGCAGTTCAGCCGCAAGGCAAAGATGCTTATGGTCGGACTCGGGTATCAGGAAATGATTTTTAACTATGTCGGCAGCAGGCACGATTATATCGACAACATGGGAATTGACGCGGCAAAGGTTATTGAAATTGCAAATCCGATGAGCGAAAATTATCAGTTCATCAGACCTGAAATTATTTCATCGCTCCTCCGTGCCGAAAGCGGCTCGGCAAACGCGCAGTTTCCTCATAAAATTTTTGAAATCGGTAAAGTTGCCTACCTCTGCGACGAAGAAAATACCGGGACGCGGACACGTCAGAAGTTAGGCTTCCTTACAGCTGCAACTACTGCTAACTTCAATGATGCTGCTGCGGAGGTTTCTTCTCTTTTATATTTCCTTGATCATAAATATGAAGTAAAAGAATGCAGTGATCCGCGCTTTATTCCGGGGCGTCAGGCTGCCGTTATAGTAAACGGCAGGCAGGTCGGTGTGTTTGGGGAAGTTGCTCCGCAGGTTCTTACGAACTGGGCTGTTACCGTGCCGTGCGCCGCCGGTGAAATAGATCTGGAAGAGCTGATGTAACTGCTGTGTCAAAGTCCGGCATTTCTTAAGATTTGCCGGGTTGATATATGCAGCAAATCTTTATATACTTTTTTGAAATGAAACACCGTATTCATACTGCAAATACGCAGCTTTTTGCATATTTTATTTTTCTGGCGCTGCTGGGCTCGGTATTGTTTCAGATTCCCCGTTTTTATGTATCGGGAAAGCCTGTTCCGTATGTTGACGGACTTTTTACGACAGTTTCTGCCCTTTGTGTAACCGGTCTGTCGACCGTTGATATGAGCGTTTATACCGGCGCAGGACTTGCGCTGCTGTTGTTTTTTATAGAAGCCGGCGGGCTTGGCCTTGTAACATTTTTTACAATATATCTGGCGGTTCCCTCAAAAAAAATTTCGATGGTTAACAGAAATTTCATACGTGATTTTTTTGTAGAAGATACTGAAGTAAATCCCCGTCAGATTATAATCCGTATTCTCTTTACAACTGTCGTTATTCAGGCAGCAGGCGCCGCCCTGCTGGCGGCTTTTCTGTACAGGACAGGTGAAACGCACAGTATTTTTTACGGGATATTTCTTTCTGTATCTGCATTCTGCAATGCAGGATTCGCGCCGTATTCCGACAGCCTTCACCGGTTTTATGCAGATTACGGAATTTGTACGATAGTATGTGTGCTTGTGATTGCCGGCGGGCTTGGTTTTACCGTTATAAACGACATTGCTACGTATGTATACCGACGGTTCCATCACAAAAAAAGAAGCATGCTGAGTTTTCATACGCATGTTGTGTTGTTCATGACTGTTCTGCTGATTGTGTGCGGTGGCGTTGTATTTTTTATCGCTGAATATACTCATGCGTTCAAAAGTATGACGTTCCCGCAGAAATTGTTCAGCGCATTTTTTCAGTCAGTGACGCTTCGTACTGCAGGTTTTGATACCGTAGAACAGAATACATTTTCTGCCCCTTCGACTATTGTGTCGGTTCTGCTGATGATGACAGGCGGATCTCCCGGTTCAATGGCAGGCGGACTTAAGACTACGACCGTTTTTCTTGTCTGCTGCTATGCGTTCAAGGACCAGGAAGATAAGGGAGATTTGTCCGTTTTCCGCAGGGATATTCCTCTGTCGGTGCTGGAAAAAGCGGTGGGGGTTCTTGTAAAAGGTTTCTGTATTTTTTTTGTATCGCTGCTGCTGCTTAGCTTTTCTGAACATGCGGCTCTGCATACAGGTATATTTACATTGAGCGATCTTGTGTACGAGGCGGTATCGGCTTTCGGTACAGTTGGTTTGTCGAAGGGTGTCACGCCGCTGCTTTCCGTATACGGAAAAGTTATAATTATTCTGACCATGTTTGCCGGCAGAACAGGAATAATAGCGATGACGATGAGTGCATCACATGGCGGAGATCAAAAAGAACTGACGGATTATCCGTATGGTACGGTGATTGTCGGTTAAAGCAGGCTGGAGCATAATTGTGCCTGATTTTTTTATAGGAGAAAGGCAATGGTTTCTATTGCAGTTATAGGACTCGGTTCGTTCGGATGCCGTATTGTTGAAGAACTGGAACAGGCGGACGCAGATGTTATTATTATAGACAAGAATCGGGATATTATTGAGAAATATAAAAGCAGTATTCATTACGCATATATTTCTGATGCA
>JALNVF010000135.1 GCA_023231445.1 Treponema sp.
CGTGTATAGTGTTTGTATGGCCGATAAGAAATTTACAGTTCTTGATCTTCTTGAACTTGATTTGTCCGGACATGACGCTCTTGATTTGACGTGTCTTGCGGGACGCCGCGGTTTGCCGCGTGCGCTTACCGTTCCCGATATAAACAGGCCCGGACTTGCGCTTACCGGTTTTTATGAATCGTTTGCGTATCAGCGTGTTCAGCTCTTCGGACGCGGTGAAGCTGCATATCTTTCAAAACTTCATTCTGAAAACAATACCACCACATTAAATGCTCTTTTTAAATATCCTATTCCGTGCTGTGTTTTTTCCCACCGGATACAGCCTCCTGAAGAATGTCTGCAGATAGCGGAAGATGCATGTTGTCCTATTCTGCAGACATCACTTGAGTCAACTGAATTTTCCAGCAGGCTTATCCGTGTCTTTTCCAATATTTTTGCTCCCAAAAAGACGATGCACGGTGTTCTTGTTGAAGTGTACGGTGTGGGTATTCTGCTTACCGGTCATTCCGGAGTCGGAAAGAGCGAAACCGCGCTTGAACTTGTAGAACGCGGTCATCGTCTTGTTGCTGACGATATTATTGAACTCCGCTGTGTGAACGGAAACGTTGTGCTTGGACAGGGCGCGAATACGCTTATCAGCCACCATATGGAAATCCGCGGTCTGGGAATCATCAATGTTTCTCAACTTTATGGTGTTGGCGCAATACGGGACCAGAAGGAAGTCCAGCTTGTTGTTGAACTTGAGGACTGGGATCCTGATAAAGTGTATGACAGGCTCGGAACAGAACAGAATTATACTGATCTGCTCGGTGTAAAAGTTCCTGTTATAGAAATACCTGTCCGGCCGGGACGAAATCTGCCTATTATTATAGAGGCGGCTGCAATGAATGAGCGTCTGAAGAAGATGGGGTATAACTCTGCACGTGACTTCAATCAGAATGTCCTTAAATGGATTGAGACGGGAGAAGCACAGGCAGCTTACTATAATAACGATGACTCATATTAAAGGATGTATGTATGATTGAAAAACAACTGGTTGTAAAGAATCGTGCCGGAATTCATGCCCGTCCTGCTGCAATTATTGCGCAGACAGCGAATAAGTTTACCTGTGAAATTACGCTTGCCCGTGATGACACGACAGTGAACGCCAAGTCGATTATGGGTGTCATTACTATGGCAGCCGGTTATAATACGACTTTAACGCTTACTGCCGAAGGTGCGGACGAAAAAGCTGCAGCACAGGCAATAGAAGCACTGTTTGAATCAAAATTTGAAGAAGAGTAACGGTATGAGGTTGATAACAGACAGACAAAAAGAAGTTCTCGCGTTTATTTCGACATTTACGGAAGAAAATTCCTATCCGCCGACAGTTCGTGAAATCAGTGAGCATTTTGGTATTTCATTAAGGGCGGTGCAGGATCATATAGCTGCATTACAGAAAAAGGGCTATCTTTCGTTGTGCCAGAAACGCTCCCGTTCAATCCGCGTGCTTGTTGATGGCAGAGATAAAGAAGTGAAACCTTTTGTAAGTAAGGTTCCACTTCTGGGAACTGTTGCTGCAGGAAAACCGCTTCTGAGTGAGGAAAATCTTGACGGATATGTGAATCTTACGGAACCGTTCGTACGTCCCGGAAGAAATTATTTTGCACTCCGTGTCCGTGGTTCAAGTATGATAAATGCCGGTATTCTGGAAGGAGATCTGGCTGTCGTTGAACAGGCCTCTGCTGCTGTTGACGGTCAGATTGTTGTAGCTGTTATAGATGATGCAATTACCCTTAAACGCTACTATAAAGAAGCGACGCGTGTCCGTCTGCAGCCGGAGAATCCTGCGTTTCAGGCTATATACTGTCAGGACGTGCGTATTGTCGGCATTCTTTCCAACATAGTCCGTACCTACTGATTATGGATATACCTCTTTATTTGTATACAGGTCCTGAATTCGGCGAGCGCAATGCTGCGGTACAGGCTGTAAAGGATGCCATGAAAAAAAAATACGGCGTTCTTGACGAATATCTTTTTTATGCGGGAGATACGCCTGTTTCCGGAATAATGACCGTTCTTCAGAGTGGGTCTCTTTTTTCTTCTGCATGCTGTATTGTACTTCGTGCTGCAGAATCAGTTAAAAAGAAAGAGGATGTTGATATGATTGTCAGCTGGACGAAGAATGCTGCAGAATCAACTTCCGCACTTGTACTTGTTTCAGATGAAGTGTCAATCGATTCAAAAATTGAAAAATGTGTCCCCCCTTCTCATAAAAAAATATTCTGGGAAATGTTTGACGACCGTAAGATACCCTGGATTAACGATTTTTTCCGCAGAAACGGCTATTCTGTAGATGATGATGCTGCAGAGGATATTCTTGATATGGTGGAGAACAATACGGAGGAACTTCGTTCTGAATGTTCCCGTTTTTTTATACTATTCCCGAAAGGACATACTGTTACTTCGCCGGATGTTGATGCGGTCCTGGCACATAACCGGGAAGAAACTGCTTTTTCGCTGTTTGACACAATGGCTTCCGGAGAACCGGTGCACCATAAATTTGAACTGTCTCTTGGGGTGCTTCAAAAGATGCGGTTGTCAAAGGATTCTTCTTCCGTAATGATTATTGCAGGGCTTACATCCTGTTTCCGTCGTCTGGAGGTGTGGCACAAGCTGAATGCATCCGGGCAGAATGATGATTTTAATTTGAAAATCAACGGTTTTTCAAGCCGAAAGGCAAAATCGCAGTACAGTCGTGCTTCACAGATATGGTCTCCGGGGCAGACTGCTGCAATACTGGCCGAACTGTCTTCGGCTGATATGGATATCCGCTCCGGCGGCACGCTGGTAGAAGATGTGCTGCTGCAGAAACTTGTTTATGAGATTGTTATTAAAAAAGGCGCTTCATGCGCTGAATACGAGAATGTATGATTAGTCTATTGTGACAGAATCAAGTGTTTTCTGCAGTGCGGCAAGTTCTTCTTTTGTAAGTGTGAGGCCTTTTCCCATCTTCTGATGATCAGGAGACCAGCTTCGTATATCGTATTTTGCAGGACGCCCTCCCCATGATACCATGTTCAATTCAAGATTCCATCCGCCTTTTCCTTCAGAAATTATGCCGATATTTTGTGTAATTTCAAATGTAAAATCGTCAGCCATGGTTATTCCTCCGTTTTAATTACAGCCCATGTTCAGGCATATGACAGTATTTATGTATATTGTCGGTAACCTTTCTTCAATTTATGAGTTTACCGTAATGGAAAGTTGTGGTAAAATCATAAACAGGATACTATATAATAAGTAAATATCAAGTAGAAAATTTAGATTGGAGGCATAACGTGAAAATGCGATATGTAGTTCTTTTGGGAGCAGCACTTGTACTTACTTTTGTTTCATGTAAATCAGCTCCCAAGGCTGAGGAACCGGCGCCGGTTGCAGAGCAGCCTTCAGAGCCTGCAGAAACGGAAGAGGTGGCTGTTCCTGAACCTGTTGATAATTCATCTGCGCTGTCTAAAGCTGCAGCAGCCCGTCAGGCAGCACTTGATGCCGGAGCTGATAAGGCTGCTTCTTTGTTGTTTGCGGCTGCTGACGATTTGTATAATACCCTCAAAACTCAGAGTGAGACCGGATCGGACGAAACAGCCGGTCTTGCCGATGTTACTGCCCGTTATAAGGCGCTCGAAGAATATACAAAGGCGGTTGAATTGAAAAACAGAATAGACCAGCTTGATTATGCTTCGTATGATCAGGGAAGTTACGATAAAGGTTCGGCAGCACTCGATACTTTCAATTCTTTTACTTCTTCCGATGGAGTTACCGGAAGTGACATGTATGACAAAGCTCATCTTGCATATACTTCATTTAATAAGGTCCTTGTAACGGCTTTCAGGAAACTTGCACAGGATGCGCGCATGGCAGCGTTTAAATCAAAACGTGATGCAGACAGTGTGTATGCCGGTGTTTCTCAAAAGGATGCATACAATACCGCGGTAAAATCTTTCAGGGATGGAGATGCGAGTTATTCTATGCAGGATCCGGAAAATGCGCTTACGCATTATCAGGACGCGCAGAAAGCATTTGATGCACTTTATGCGGATATATCGCAGAAGCGGGCTGCTGCCCGGAAGGCGATAGACGAGGCAAAGGCGAAAGTTGCCGAGAGTGCGGATTATGCAACACAGGCAGATAAGGATGCCCCTCTTGAGGGCGACGATATCAAGGGAATTGAATCCCATGATGCTGTTCTTCTGCAGGCTGAAACGTATGAAGATCCGAAGACTGCAGAGGAAAATGTTCCTGAGTCTCTGGCCGATACTCCGGACGGAAAATCTGCTGATAACGCGAAGGAGGCTGCAGAATGAAAAAGATATTGCTGCTGTGTGCGTCTTTGTTCTTCTGGGGAACGTTTATGTTCGCGGCAAGTTATACTGATAACACATACCAGAAACTTGCAGATGAATATACCAGACAGGCGGAAGCTGCTATGAATGCAGGGCAGTACGATGAGTCTGTCGAGCTTGCTCAGAAAGCTGCAGACAATGCGGCTCTTTCGAAAGCGTATATAGACATGATGCTTGCGCGCAGAAACGCTGACGGGGAAATGGCAAAAGCAAAAAACAGGATTGCATGGGCTGAAAGTATCAGTGCGGATAAGAATTTTCCGATGGCGTACACTGCTGCGAAAGATAAATATACGAGTGCGGAGTCATCGTACGGGAGTGAAGATTATGCTGCCGCTGCGGATTATGCAAAGCAGTCTGTTGCGGCTCTTGACGGAGTGCGGGAAATAACGCCGCTTCCCGAATATTATATCGTACGTCCGTGGACGGAAACGAAAGACTGTTTCTGGAATATTTCAGGTCTTCCGTATGTATATAACAATCCTCTTTTGTGGGAAAATCTGTATCAGGCGAATAAATCGAAAATTCCGCATCCTGATGACCCGAACCTTATTCTTCCCGGTATGAAGATGCTGATTCCGAGTCTTACCGGGGAAACGCGTGATGGTGTGTACGATCCGTCGAAAGACTACGATCCGTACGACGCAACGCGGTAAATATACTGATAAAAAAGCCGGTTTTTTACAACCGGCTTTTTTATTCATGCCGAGGATTTAAATACCCTGCCGGATTCCTTATTTTTGTTTCATTTTGTACCGCATATACAAAGCTGCTGCCGAAGCCATCAGTGCATGGGGGTACTCCTTCGTACCGATTCTGTCGAGCACTTCTTCCTGTTCTTTTTCCAGATAATGAACATATTCGTCATTGTCGAGCTGCTGTTCTGCTGTTTTTTTTAATTCTTCGGCAATATAAATATGTAGGTGATTTGACATAAGTGCCGGATTGGGATTCATTGTTCCAAGATGTATCAGGCGTTTTGAGGTGTATCCTGTTTCTTCCCTGAGTTCTCTTGCAGCCGCTTTTTCCGGTTCTTCACCTGTTTCAATCACTCCTCCGGGGAATTCAATGCTCAATGCTTTTTCTCCGTGTCTCCACTGCTTTACCATAAGAAATTTTGTGCCGATGACCGGAATTACAATTACCCAGTCTCTTGCATCCATAACGATGTAACAGCCTTTCTGTCCGTCTGAAGCGGTGCTTTCGGTTTCTGTTACTGTCATTACCGCTGTTTTAAGCAGTTTCTTCCTGCATTGCTCTGTCCAGACAAGTGCGTCATCATCATTTTGAACTTTCATTTTTCTATTCCTTTCTTTGTATTTTTAAGTTATACTGTCAGTACACTATTATAGAGTAAGGAGAAGGTTATGGCTATTGTTGCTATATCACGTCAGGTTGCTGCTCTGGGAGATGAAATTGCCGCATCGGCTGCTGAAAAGCTTGGTTATAAGTTTGTCCGCCGGCAGGAGCTTGAACAGCGTATTGTAGACTTGGGGTTCCCTGCTGAAAAACTGTGCAAATACGACGAGAAAAAGCCGAAGTTTTTTGCTTCTCTTGTGAAAGACCGTGACGAATATCTGCAGTATCTGCAGACAGCTGTTCTTGAAGCTGCTTCTGAAGATAATTGTGTGCTTATCGGACGTGGTTCATATATCATTCTTGAGGATGTACAGAGTCTTATTTCTTTCCGCCTTATTGCCAATGATTCGGTGAGACTTGAACGTCTTGAAAAAGAATTTTCATGGACGGAAAAACAGGCCCGTCAGCGTATAGACGAGAGTGATTTGAACCGCAGGGGATTTCATAAAAGTTTTTTTAATGTTGAGCTTGACGATTTGACGAAGTTCCATCTTATCATGAATACCGGAATAATTGGGGTGGATGAAGGTGCTGACATTATTACAAGTCTTGTACGTACGACAATAACACCGGAGCGGGATGCGGAAGGAAATAAAAAACTCCGCACAATGCTTGATGCCCAGCACCTTGTGAATAAATTAGTGTTTGAATATAAAATCAATATAGAATTTCTGCGTGCTGTAATCGAAGGTAAGACTGTTACGCTGCAGGGGGTTGCAGATTCTTCTGCTGTTGTGGAACGGGCTCTTAAGCTGACTGCAGAAACAATGCCGGGATATACGGCAAAGTCGGCCGTCAGTATTATTCAGGATTTTAAGGCTTATCCGTAATGACGTATCCGGAAACACTGTATACGGCGCTCGCATCGGCGGCGTCCGGTGGAGCAGTGTTTTGTGCACTGAGTATGATTTACGCTTCGGTGCTCCGCCGGTCATGCCGGAAAAGTTGTTTTTCTGCATTTTGTGTGCTGCTGAGTATTGTTACCGCTTCTTTTGCTCTTTTATATATATTTACGCCTTTTACGGTTGAGCATCTGAAGATCCGGAACGCTGCTGTCTGGAGTATTTCTTTTTTTGCGGGAGGACTGCTTTTAACCGCTTTTTACCGCATACTTATTCCTTTTGCTGTATCAGTGTACATTGTTTTTGTTTTTTTTACCTTTCGTGTGATGCGGGGCAGATATCCTGTTCCGAGAAGTCTTGTTCCTGTCTCCGTTTACAAAGGCTCGTTTACAGTGGGGACGGAGAAAATGTCACTTTTTTTCAGTCCTGAAGGAACCGCGTGTGTTCAGGTTAATGTATGTACATTACCTCCTGAACTGCTGGTTCCTCTTCCCCGGACATGGTATGCGTTTTCTGAATCACCGGAAAAAGATATTGCTTTGTCCGGCAGAATAAATTTTTTAGATACTGGTGTCAGGAAATATACTTTGTATGCTGCCGGGACTTTTACGGTTATTAATATTCCTGTCCCGTCAGGGGCAGATGCTGCTGCCATGTATACTGTTGATTTCAGATGTGATCCGCCTGTCCTTGTTTGTGTTTTGTAGTTGAATTATACGGACGAATAATTACCTGTGCAGTTTTACCTGCAGCAATTTATTATAATCAAAAGAAATATAATTAAGGATCGAAAATACTGACAGGACTGGTTTTTGTACAGCCTGGTGAGCACCGGGTTCAGACTTGACTTTTATTGTTATTAAAAACATACTTACAACATGAAAACAGCAAATGCATTTACTTTGGCACGCATTATTCTTGCTCCTGTATTTTTTATTGTCTATTTTATACCGGTCTGGACAAAGCAATTTGCAGGTGTTTCGGCCTGTATACTGCTTCCTCTGTTAGCTTTTATGGAATTTACCGATTTTCTTGACGGATATTTTGCGCGCAGAAATCACGAAGTAAGTGATTTTGGAAAACTGTTTGATCCTTTTGCGGATGTTATTGTTCACCTGACGACTTTTACCTGTTTTATGACGTCGTATGGTCCTGATATCAACAGGTATCTTCCTCCGATAATTTTTATATTTATTGTGTACCGTGAATTCGGAATGAATTTTATACGGATGATTGCAGTGAAAAAAGGGACAGCAATTGCGGCAAGAAAGGGTGGGAAGGTAAAGACGGTATTTTATGTTGCGACAGGTTTTGTCTGTCTTATTCCTGAAAGTGCGGTTCGGTTTTATTATGCAAAAGCAGGGAATGTACCGGATTTTATTACTGTAATCGTGCAGAATTATCCGGTATGGAAAACAGCCGCACTTGTTATGTTCGTAGTAAGTCTTCTTTTATGCTATCTTTCGTTTGGCGATTATCTGCTGCATTTTAAAACGGTGCTGGCAGGGGGAAACGCGGGTAAGAAAAAAAAGTAAAAAAAAGATAAAAAAAAGGGGAGAAGGTATTGACGAAAAAGGGGTGAGATGATATATTCACTATCACCGTCGCGAA
>JALNVF010000136.1 GCA_023231445.1 Treponema sp.
TTCAAGCGCGCGTCCTCTTTCATCAACGGCTCCGAGTTTTATTAAATCCTGTCCGCCTGTCAGCTGTTCAAATACCGTTTTGTTTAAATCAAGCTTAGAACGCATCTGATCCACGTATACGAGTTTCACGGTTGAGCCGACTTTAATAAATCCGCTGTCGGGTTTTTCTCCGCCGTCCTTTCCGTCAAGCCGTTCGACTGTCTGTCCTGCAGCGTCTGCAATCAGTTTAAAAAGGGTCGTTTTACCTGCGCCGTTCGGGCCGACTATACCAACAACGGCTCCTGCCGGAACCTGAAAACTCAGCTTTTCAAAAAGCAGTTTGTCTCCGAACGATTTCGTAATATCGTGAGCTTCAATGACGAGGTCACCCAGCCGCGGACCTGCCGGAATGGAAATCTGCGTATCCCTGAGCTGTGCCTTACCTTCCTGCGCAAGCAGTTCGTTGTACCGCGTAATATGTTCCTTGTGTTTTGCCTGCCGTCCTTTTGCACCCATGTGTATCCATTCAAGCTCGCGCTGCATTTCTTTCCGTCGTTCGCTTTCACCTTTTTCTTCCTGTTCAAGCCGTTTTTCTTTCTGCTCAAGCCAGCTGGAATAGTTTCCCTTAAACGGATATCCTTCACCGCGGTCAAGCTCAAGTATCCAGCCGGCTACATCGTCAAGAAAGTAACGGTCGTGTGTAATTGCAATGACCGTTCCCGGATAGTCGTTCAGGTGCTTTTCAAGCCACGCGACAGTTTCCGCATCAAGGTGGTTTGTCGGTTCGTCGAGCAGCAGAATGTCGGGCTGCTCGAGCAGAAGCCGGCAGAGTGCAACACGGCGTCGTTCGCCTCCGCTCAGTACGTCTACGACCTGATCTGCCGGAGGACACCGGAGTGCATCCATAGCGAGTTCCAGATTATTATCCAGATTCCACGCATCTGCAGCGTCAAGTTTTTCCTGTAGTTCTGCCTGACGTGCGCCGAGCTTGTCAAAATCCGCATCGGGATCACCGAAAGCTTCGTTTACTTTGTCGAATTCAGCGAGCATGTCCGTTATTTCTTTTACGCCTTCGCTTACGACTTCCTTGACCGTTTTTCCCAGTGTAAGCAGTGGTTCCTGTTCAAGGTACCCGATCGTGTATCCCTGAGCGAGTTTTGTTTCTCCGGTAAAATCAGTATCAATACCTGCAAGAATTTTAAAAAGGCTTGATTTCCCCGAACCGTTCGGGCCGATGACGCCGATTTTTGCGCCGTAATAATATGAAATGCTGATGTTTTTAAGAACGACTTTTGTGCCGTATGCGCGGCTTACGTCGTCCATCGTGTAGATGATTTTTTTATCGTCAAATGTCTTTGCCATATAGGTACTACTATATAGGAGTACCCTGCAAAAGTCAAAGACACATACGTGTGTACGGGAAGGATGCAGATTTTTAAAAAATAGTATATAATAAATAAGTCAAATCTGATTACAGCAGGAGGTGTCCCATGAGTACTAATATTATTACCGTAAGCCGTCAGTTCGGAAGCGGAGGAAGAGTTATTGCCCGGACTGTTTCGGAAAAACTTGGATGGAAATTTTACGATCGTGAACTGATAGAAAAGACAGCTGAAAAAAGCGGACTTGCAAAAGAATTTATTGAGGAGCGGGGTGAATATGCAACGTCAGGTCAGAATTTAGTATACAGTGTGCCGTCAGGTTTTGGCGGGTTTTCTGCAGGTCAGTCAGTGTTCGATAAGCTGTATGTCATGCAGTATAATATTATCAGAGAACTTGCCGGTGAAGGACCGTGTGTTTTTGTAGGCAGATGTGCAGATTATGTTCTGCGTGACAGGAATGACTGTTTCAATGTATTCGTCTATGCCGATATGGATTTTCGTGTCAACCGTGCTTCTGACATATATAAAATAGAATCAAAGGATATGCGTAAATTTCTTGAAGACCGTGATAAGAAGCGACGCTTGTATTATAAGTACAATACCGACCGTTCCTGGGGTGATGTAAGAAACTATGATCTCTGTCTCAAAAGCAGTACTATCGGTATAGACACGAGTGTGCAGCTGATACTCAGCGCAATCAGCAGATAAGTGCCGGAATGTCCGCCGGACTGCTGATAAAGGGAAAACGCGGATCCCTGCATTTTCCGGGCTCCTGTACAGACTGTATCGGTTTTATGCCGGCTTTTACCGCTCCCTCAAGAATGTGCGGCATGTCGTCGACAAAGACCGTCTGTTCAGGAGGAAGTTTTATTTTATCAAGCGCGTCTTTATACATCGCAGGATCCGGCTTGAATACTCCCAGGTCGCAGCTGAACGTAACAGAATCAAAATACTGCATGATATCAAAATAAGCGAGCTGAGTCCGTACTGATGGCCATGTATCTGAAATGATTCCGAGTTTGAATCCGTTTTGTTTTAATTTTATAAGGGTTTCCCTTGAGCCTTCAATAAGTTCGTAATTATGCATGTTGTACGTTCTGTCGTGAGCAATATCAGCTGCTTTTTCAGATGTGATGCCAAGCTCAGGAAACTTCTCTGCAATTATTTCGTAGAAATGAATAAACTGCTTTTCTTCTTCTTCCTCTGACCGCACTTTATGATTCTTTGCAAGATAGGAGAATCCTTCAGCGAGAGCTGATTTGAGTGCAAACGGTGAGAGTCCGGAAAGCGCCTGCTGACTGCATGCCCGGCAGAAAGCCTCCGTAATCATCCAGTCTCCGTTGCGGGGAAATTCCAGTGTCCAGCCTAAATCGAGAAAAACACCCTTTATGCCTTCGTATGCTGTCTGTTTTATTATCGGTAATGTTTTACGCATAATGATACTGCCTTTTGTTTCCCTGTACGGATAAGCTCGTCCGCACGCTGTATTCGGGACGAAAGTCCCTTACTGTCATGATTTTTTACTTCGGACCACTCTCATTCCGATAAAATTGTAACGCGACGCAGGACTGCCGCAGTTACGGAAAAACGGCGAACAGTCGGACGGTTCCGCGTTCCACGCTCCGCCCCGTCCCATCCTGTCGGTGTTGTCATCAGTACGTTCTGCCCCGTGCGGATTTGTAAAGTTCCCGGGACGGTAACAGTCATACCAGTCCCAGCACCATTCCCATACATTACCGAATAAATCATAGAATCCGAGTACAGAAGGTGTTCTCAACCGTACAGCGTGTGTCATACAGTTACTGTTGTTTTTATTCCATGAATGATTATCATCTGCATCTTTCAATACTTTTTTCTGTGTATTGTGAATACCGCCGCGTGCCGCATACTCCCATTCTGTTTCTGAGGGAAGGCGATACCCATTTGTATCCCACCGGCATTTTACGTTGTCCCAGAGATTATTCTGTTCATCGGGAGTATCACCCCATTTTTCCGGATTATCTGTTCCTCCGATTACATAACATGGTGTAAGTTTTTCTGCCATACTGCGTTTATTACAATAGACGTAGGCATCATAGTGGCTTATGTGTTCAACGGGACGTTTTGCCTGAGATTCTCCTTTTTCCGGATTATCTGAGAAATATGAAGGATTGATACCCATGACTTTTTTCCAGTCAGCCTGAGTCACTTCGTGTTCATCCATATAAAAATTATCAAGTGTAACAGTATGCACTGGTCGTTCGTCAGCCATACCGGTCGGTGATCCCATTTCAAAGGTTCCACCTTCAACCAAAATCATCATAATTATACTATTATATCACATAAAATCCGATTTTGACATGCTTTTTTCAGATAATAATCCACTCATTGCCCGAATAATAATTTTTATGATATACTGAACAATATGAGTAACGAAAAAAATGATCTTTGCCCGTGCGGTTCAGGGAAAAAATACAGCGCCTGCTGCGAACCGCTCATAAAGGGAACAAAAAAAGCGTCGACAGCCGAAGCTCTTATGCGTGCACGCTATACAGCGTATGTCGTCCATTCGATAGACTTTATTATTAACACATGCGAAGAAGGTGACGGTATTGCCGATATTGACCGGAAAGCAACCGAAGACTGGAGCAATCAGTCTTCATGGCACGGTCTTAGAATCCTTCGTACAGAAAAAGGGCAGGAAACAGACGATGAAGGAGTTGTTGAATTTGAAGCCGACTATACCCTTCACGGAATGCGCGACAAGCATCACGAAACGGCTGCCTTCAAGAAAGTGAACGGCGACTGGATGTACACGACCGGTGCCCTCAAGACGACAACAGTAAAACGCGACGGCGCAAAAGTAGGCCGTAACGATCCCTGTCCCTGCGGCAGCGGCAAAAAATATAAGTATTGCTGCGGAAAAAACATATAAACACAACAGTACCGTAAATGAGCGCGGAAGCGCTCTCACCTGCTGCGGCAGAAATATATAAGCCGCAGCAATACGATAAATGGACGCGGGAGCGTCCTCCCCTTGTGCGGAAAGTAACTAATGCAGAAAATTATAACCGGATTTCATGCTGTTGAAGAACGTGTGCGGCGGGCAAAAGAAGAAAATTCTGCCGGCGGCATCCGGATCTTTTACAGTAAACCTGGTCCTCGTGTAAAAAAGATTCTCTCAGCGGCTGAAGATGCAGGTATTCCGTGTTCAGTTTCGGATGATGCAGCGCTCGACAAGCTTACTGAACATCTTTCTGCAGGTGCACGGGACCACCGAGGTATTGTCCTGTGTGTAGAAAATGAAAAAAATGCTGCAGAAAACAGAGTTGATTTTGATCAGTGGGTGTCGGAATACGCAGCAGTTTCTGATGATGTGCGTGTTACCGTCCTCGTGCTTGATTCTGTGACAGATCCTCATAACGTCGGAGCGGTTATCCGCAGCTGCGATCAGTTCGGAGCTGCGCTTATTGTGCTCCCGGAAAGCCGTGGTACCAACGATGTTGCCGGTGATGAAGTGATTGCGCGTACAAGTGCGGGAGCAAGTGCATGGGTTCCTTCTGCCGTTGTACCGAACCTGGTGCGCGCTGTCCAGCGGTTAAAGGAAGCCGGGTTCTGGGTGTACGGTGCGGATGCAGGTGGTACCCATGCCGACAAGATAAATTTTCCGCAGAAATCGGTCATTATTATGGGAAGTGAAGGAACGGGTATTGCAAGGCTTCTTTCTCAGCAGTGTGATGAAATAGTTTCTATTCCGACATGCGGAAAAATAGACAGTCTTAACGTGTCTGTTGCTGCCGGTGTACTGCTGTATGAACTTTACCGGCGGACACAGAAGTAACAAGTCTGCTTACAGTGCAGCGTGTATCTGCGTTTTTTTGTTAAATCCGTGAAACAACAGTAAGTTTTGTATCAGGGCCGAATCCGTATGCGGTATTTTCACCCTCTCCGCGGATTTCAGGAGAAATTATTTCAATAACGTCGTATCTGCGCAGCGCAAAAAAACCAGCTGACTGAGCGTCCGTATCTCCTTTTTTTGCAGAAAATGCAAAACGTGTATGTCCGTTGCAGAGCAGATAACGGATACGGCCCGATTTATTGAGCATTGCGTCTGAAACCACACGTGCAGTGACTGTTCTGCCGCTTCTTTTTTCTTCTGCAGATGCATCGTTATTCTGCGGTTTTTTTCCGGCAGCAATAAAACTCATCTTTACTGAATTCCGGTCAAGACCTGCTGTTTTAGCAAGAGAAGAAACAGGTTCAGGAGGTGTCCACGGTATTTCCGCATGGCAGGTATGGTTGGGTCCGGCAGAGAGTGCAGGGCATAAACCATCCGACAAACACGGTGCATAGATTGAAAAACCGTGGGAGACGAGCAGATCGCGGACTGCCATCAGACTGCGGCTTGTTTCGAGCAGCGCCGGTTCCAAAAGAAACAGAAAGCCTTCTGCGGAAAGCCGTTCTGCAACTTTCTCAAGCATTGCATATCTTTTTGCGATGCAGTCTCTGTCTCCCCGCCACAACTCATTGAGCGCATGACTTACAATGATTATGTCATACGTATCCTTTTCCTGCAGAAAGTGCAGACTGTGTTCCAGATCAACTTCATGCGTAAAAACTTTTACCGTTTTTTCTGATGATGTTTTCTGCTTCAGCAGCTTTTCTGCAAGAGAGAGCGCTTTTCCGCTTGCGTCAGCAAGTGTAAATTCAAAGGAGATTCCGTCTGAATATTTCCGCTGCAGCAGATCCATAACCGCACAGGAAGCAGGTCCCGGTCCCGATCCGATGTCAAGAATACGGATTGTCTTCCGGCTGTGCAGTGTACAAAAAAATTGACATGTCGATGCCGCAAGTGCAGTCTGCATATATGAAACAGGCCAGTAGTATAAGAGATATGCACCGAGCAGGCCGTTGTCTTCCATATAATCGGCACCTGCCAGTGTCCGGTCTCCTGTAAGCCCCCGTTGGAGAGAGAAGAGTGCGTCTCCTGCCGCTTTCAGTTCTCTGGAAGTAAGGTTCCCGGTGTTTTTAGTACCGCGCCACAAAGATATAAGAGATGGTATGCGTAAAGAAAGATCGTGTTCAACAGCAGCTATAGTCGTCATAAATTACTATCAGTATACAACTAACGGATATGATTGTAATCAACCAGTTCCGGATGATATTCAAAATGCATGTTATCCCAGACAATCCATTTACCGCCCCAGATAAAACCTTCTTTTTCAAAGGCTTCAATGACTTGTTCGGGAGGCATCCAGCGGCGTTCGAGCGGGAGAACCATCCAGTTTTCCGGATCAATATCGCGGCGCCATGCCCAGTAAATATTCTTCTGACTCCATCCTTCCGGCAGGATGTCGACCGCAATACCGTAACTGTGAAATGAACGTGATGAACGGTCTCCTATTTCACGCCAGTTATAGCTGTCGACTCGTGCCAGTGTGTCTATGAATTTCTGTACGTCCGCATCTGTTTCTGCAAGAGCCTGTATCCGTTTTTCTACACTGCACAGTGGTTCAACAATACGTTCATGAACATTTATTCTTTTACCGAGAAATTGTATCTGTGTAATATGCTGCTCGACAGAGAGCCGGGTAGCACTGTCATAGACGGCGTTGAAAAAATCAGGTGAAGTGCCTTCCTGTGTCCGTCTGTTTTCTGCTGCGGTAAAAGATCTGATTTCCTGTATATGTTCCGGAGTAAAAGCCTGCGGATCGGGAATCTCTTTTGTGTATTTGTACAGTACCGGCCAGAACGAGTCTTTATTATTGAGATTTGCGGCGGTAAGCATTTTTCCGTCTGCCCAGTACATCGTTATTCCGCTGATTTCTATTTTCCAGTCATCCGCTTCAAAATCGTATGAAGTCCTGAATATGATATCCGGATACGCATTACGGAGAATGTGGAGCTGCGGTGGTTCAAAAAAAACAGGAGTTTCTGCGGATAAAAACGGAATGCAGGACTGGATGAAAATAAAAACGACAGACGCCAGTATGCCCCGGTGTGAAAAAAAATCTCGTATCATGGTGCAGGGGCAGTATACCAGTTGCGGTGAATAAAATAAAGGAGAAATTTAAAATGAACAGTCGGTCTGTTAAAAAACAGTGAATTAACACAGAAAGTGTGTGCTGCACAGCGTATGGTGATTGTTTAAGATCCGTTGTTGCAGGTAAAGTACGTGTATGAACATATTTGCACACCGCGGATACAGCGGGAAATATCCTGAGAATACGATGGCGGCTTTTAAGAAAGCCGCAGAAACACATTGTTACGGTATAGAACTTGACGTGCAGCTGACAAAGGACGGAACTGTCGTAGTCATACATGATGAACGTGTCGACCGGACGACTGACGGTACGGGCTGGGTTGAAGAATTTTCATTTGCGGATATTCGGAAACTCAACGCAGATAAAACGCATCCGGAAACTGCGGCACATGAATCAATTCCATCGTTCGATGAATACTGTGCATGGGTAAAGCAGACAAACCTTGTGACGAACATAGAGTTAAAGACAGGCTGTGTATATTACAGCGGCCTTGAGGAAAAAACACTTGCCGTTATTAAAAAATACGGTCTTGAGGAACGGGTATTCTTTTCCTCGTTTAATCCGCTTTCTCTCGTAATTTTAAAGAAGGCGGCACCTGAAATACCGTGCGGACTTCTTGTTGAACATCCCGTCGTTCATGCGGGAAAGATGTGCCGGCAGTCCGGGTTCGAGTATTATCATCCAGGCATTGACGGGCTTACGGAATCTGCCGTAGAGGAATGTCATGCCGAAGGACGGAAGGTACATGTCTGGACAATAAACAACATTGAA
>JALNVF010000137.1 GCA_023231445.1 Treponema sp.
GGAGTTATACAGGAATGGAAGAAACATCCTGCATATGAGGGAGTTATGCTGGCTGAAGTGAAATATGATTATGCACAGTCGTGGCGTATACTGCTTGTTAAGGTGGATGGAGGAAAAGGTATGCTGCCGCATATTCATGAGAGCGAAACCGAGATACATTTTGTTTTAAATGGAAGTGCAGCGGCGAGAGTCGGGAAAGAAACAATGGAATATACTGCAGGGCAGATATGCAGAATTCCCTGCGGGACGGAACATGAAGTACGGGCCGGTACAGAGGGATTAACAATGGCGGCTCTCTTCTTAAAGGAATAGGCCTGACATGTACCGTAGTAACGTTTTGTATGACATACTGTCTCAGAATTCGGATATACTGTATACAAATAAAACAGATTACGGTACATGTATGCATACACACCGCAGCTGGATTTTCGGGCAGGTCCTGCACGGCTGCAGGAGAATAGAAATAAACAATACTGTTGTGGATGTAACTGACGGCAGTTATTATATAATTCCTCCCGACTGCCCGCACCGGCTGCTGCCGGGAACGTGCAGAACTGAATCGCTGGTTGTGAGTATACGAAACGAAGATATGTCCTGTTTTACGATTAATAAAAATCTGTATACCGGATATTCAAGGGAACACCGTATCCGTAAAATAAGGGATATATACGGCATATCTCCCGGGCGGCTGGAAAAGCAGGATAAAATCAGATATGCGGTAAAACTTCTTCTTCAGGGGTATCCTGAATCATCTGCGGCAAATGAAGCTGGTTTTTATGATCAGGCACATTTCTGCCGCTGTTTCAAATCTTTATGGGGCATGACCCCCGGTGAATTTCAGCAGTCGCAGCAAACCGGCATTTATCAGCTGTGAATCATATTTAAATAACAGCGCTTGATCTGTTGTTATTCTCTTACTACATATTGAAGCAGAAAAATATGAAGTTCCTCTCTGTCTGATACTCCGAAAATGCGGAAAACGGCTGCCATGTCCTTTTTTACGGTAGAAACGCTTACATAGTATTTTTTACTGAGGAATCTGTAGTTTATTCTTCCTTTCAGATATTCAAGGGTGAATTTGATCTGGCGTTCTGACAGTCCGTATTTTGAGAGGTTTAGTTCTCTCCCCGGAGCGGGAAAAGAAATTGC
This sequence comes from Treponema sp., assembly GCA_023231445.1. Taxonomy (GTDB): domain Bacteria; phylum Spirochaetota; class Spirochaetia; order Treponematales; family Treponemataceae; genus Treponema_D. The sequence continues at coordinate 1,150 of JALNVF010000137.1, forward strand.
ATCGCTTTTGTGTTGGGGCGGTAAGAGCTGAATGAGCATAACTTTAAGTTTTTCATAGGTACATGCATAAAAGACAGTCATAAAAAATGAAACAATATACGCAGTTATAACCCGTGCAGGTCCGTACGGAATTACTCCGGGAAGAATGCAGTTCCATGCCAGAATCAGTATCAGTATTTTACCCCCTCCGTGTTCTTTGAACATACCGCCGCAGAAGAGAATAATAACCATCGCAGAATACAGAAACGCTCCCAGAATTTCATTCCCAGCCATTACCGTTGAAATACTTTGTACGAAAAGTACGGTTATTTCAAGAAAACTGTATCCGGGATTAATAATAAGAGGTATACAGAGCATTGTGCATATACCGTTTATCAACGGAACTGTTATACGGGGAAAGGGAATGAGCGTACGCGGATCGTCAGGAAATATAATACTGAGAACTGTTGCCGCCGCAAGAACTGAAAACCCCAGAATTTCCATCGTTCTGCGGTTTGAAAAAACAGCATACACTTTTATCATAAATTAAGTATAAAGGGTAAATCTGATTTATGCAATTTTTTTTGGAAAATTCCAACATTCTTCTCTGATATCCCTTAGTGGACTATTATTTTGAAAGAACTTCGGTTCTTTTTATCGTAACCATGGTTATTTCGTATTTTAAACAGTTTACAAATCAGAATTACCGGCTTACAGTTTAATTATTGAATTATAGAGAAACAGAGATTTATCGTACTGGAGGGGTGTTTTATGAAAGTTAATATGGGAGAAAGCCGGATAGCGGCGGTATGTATTATGCTCATTCCTTTTTTCTCCTGCAGGAATATGGGCGGCACACAGGGGAGAAATGACGCGCAGGAGCTGTTTGAACAAAATCCGGTTACGGTAACGTGGGAAAATCCCGGTGCCGGCGGAAATATAGAAAGTTATGAAGCAGATGTAGAAGTTTATTCCATGAACAACCGGAAAGATACAGCTTTGACGCTGCAGAATAAGTATCGTATGTCTATGAAAACAATAAACGGCGGGCAGTATGTTCGTATAGATATGGATCCGGATTATAATCAGGGATCAGCTCGTTCAATTGTTTCAGGTAAAGAAGGAACGATAGTTTTTAATACGCAAAGCGGAGAAATACAATATCGTCTTCCTGCGGAGGAAAATGCATTGCCGGAAGACCTTGTACCTTTTCTCTCCGGAAATGCATTGACGCGGATGGATGTAGATGGTATCAGAAATGAGTGCCGGAAACTTTCGTTTGATATTCAGGACAAAACAGACGGAGAAATGCTCATACAGCTTCCGTCTGCTTTATTTCCTTCCGATGGATACGAGTCCCGCAGCTCTACTTCTATGCTTTTTGATACAGCGGACGGAACGCTGGTGCAAACGCAGGTTGTCTGCATTGAATCCGATGGAACAGAGGTAAAGACAGACTGTTATCCGGTATATGAAGACAAGGATGGTACTCCTGTAAAAGTCGGAATGGTTACCGAGATTATTTCGAAAGCAGCACAGCTTCTTGATAATGACGAGACAGGTGTATACTACAATTCTATCGACGACATCCCTGAGATTTCTGATGAAGAATACGAGAGGCTGACTGCGGAGGGAAATATAACGCAGACAGACCACGTTTCATTCGGAAATCCTGCCGATCCGGGGTATACAGAAACAATTGCGGAATTATATCAGGATGTGCATATAAATACAGTATCCGACAGCCAGTTTAAAATGCTTTTTGAGAAGTAATATGAAAAGAAAAAATATTATTTTGCTGATTATAGTAATTACTTGTCTTGGATTGTGCGGATGTTCTGATACTGCAGGAACATCAATGTATATTACATGTTTCATAATGGTTCCTGGAAAATACAACAAAGGAATTTGTCAGATCTTCAGAGAGGATGTTTGTTTAGAAAAAAATAAAAAATTACTTTTACCAAGTGATATTGATTTTGTAAATAGTGAGTCAGTATTACATGATTGGTTTAAATTTGATCTTTATGGTACAAAAATAGAGTCAGAATGGAATTCGGCAGTTGAAGATAAATATAACATATATTATTTAAGTACAAGAGATTTTTCTTTTTCTGCAGGAGAAAACTACATTCTAGCTGTTGCTTGTAGCTTTAATGACAAGCAGAATGATACAATTTATTTTCAGAAGAGTATTATGTTTGATAGTCCGTTGTCACAGGGACGTCATAGAGTTGAAACTGTTTTAACGGATACAACAGAAAAGATAACAGGGATTATTGTAATAAATTATACCTTTTATCAGTCTCTATAAATATTAGTTGAGGTAATTATAATGAAAAAATATTTATTGGTAATTATTATTTTTGCTGATTTTCTTGTTTGTTGTTATGGAATAGATTCACGAACCATGTATTATTCAAAATCACATCCGGATAAAGACGGAAATTATGGCTATATTTTTTTCGATGGTTTTGATTTTCCTCATTATCAACCGGAAACAACGGGTTGCGAGCCGATGCATAAAGCAGAGGGAGACGTAATATGAAAAGAAAAAATATTATTTTGCTGATTATAGTAATTACTTGTCTTGGATTATGCGGATGCGATTCAAATTTTAAAGATCACTTTGGTTTATGTTCAATACGTGGAACAGATATAGATATTGCTTTACCGAATGACTATGAGAAGAAATATGTTGTAAGGGCAGGAGTTATTAATTCTGATGAAGACTATGGAAGTGCTGTTGAATTCGGTAAAGTTGAAATATATTCCACAGAAGGACTTGATTATATTTACAGTCGTCAGGGAGCTCTTGATGTACCTGCTTATCATACAACTTATAATAAACCCGATGAATATGTTCTTTGCTGCGGAACTTGTTACCCCTGTTGTTTTTCAAGCGAAGACATAATAAACAGATCTGATCCTGATACTTGGAAATATAATTTTCATTTTTTAATATATGACAAGAATGATACACTTATCGAAAAAAGTATAAATCAGATTATCTTACCTAAAGACAGTTGCTGGCATAAGTATATATCTTTTTATATAAACACGGAAGCTTTTGGAAAAATAGAGGCAGTCGTTGATTGCTGTACAGATTATTCTATGTGATTTTTGAGAATTGATATAATGAGAACTGAACCGTTTGTATTGGTTGGACACAGTCAGGGAGGCATGCGTGCTCTTGCGTTTGCAACATACGTAAAATACAGGGATCCGGATATGTACAGACAGATAAAGGGTATAATTACGCTGTCCGGTATTGACCGGGGACTCAGACTCCTGAACAACAACGGAGCAGACTTCAGACGGACAATGCAGAAAGACGGAGGTATCCTGGCACGCGGCGTAATGGCACTTCGTATTTCTTCTATAATACAGTGGAGGCATTTTTCTGACGACGATATGAATAAGAGTTATTCGGAACTTACTGACTGGTTCGGATATTCGCTGGCAAAGGTTATTCTTGAGAGTGCAGCGGGAACGAAAGGATTTGCGAAACCTATAATGGAGAATGCGAACTGGAATTCCTATGCGCAGATACGTGATATGTGTCCTCAGAGTAATTTTATTAAAAAATATATACTGACGGAGAACGACAGTACGTACAAACGACAGACTGGTACGACTTCAAGCCTTCGTGTTAAATGGAGAAGCGGCTGGTTCGGAATACGGTATCCTGTATTTTACATCGAGCGCAGTCCTGTATATACCGTGTTTCACACTGCAGCTGTTGATATGAGACTTGACAGGAATATGAACATACAATTTCTGCTTGGTGAACGGAATGACACATTCAGTCTTATGGACGGTACTACTGCATCGACAGTTGACAACTGTATTAATGCAGGAAAAACGGTTTTCAGAATCGGGCAGGGAATTTATATAGCAAAATGCTGTCTGCTTTTCGGGTTTTTCAGTAACGCTCCGAAATATGCGCGTGACTGCAGGGAAGCGGCAGAGTTATGTTCCGACAGGCAGGGGACAATAAACGCCGCAATTGGCTCATCGGCAAATGACGGTCTTGTGGCAGAGGAAAGCCAGTATCTGCCGTCAAAATCAAGAGCAGGGGCGGACGACGAGCATATTGTGCTGGCAAACACAAGTATGGAAAAATGTCCCTACAATCATTTTGAAATAAAGGATGCCGAGTGGGAAGAAGCAATGAACACAAAGAATAAATTTCTTGGTAAAAAATGATTGTGTACATACTTCCAGCACCTGTATTTTTTTTGATCGTTCTCGTTTTTGCTTCCTGCAGTTATCCTTCGGGAGATAGCAGTGAAAAGGATAAATTATTGACAGTACGGACTGTTATATCGTCATCCGGTGGAGCGGAAACTGCAGACTTAACGGTATATACAGAGAACGGAGAAGGTGACGCTGTTACCGGAGCTGTCGTATTGGCAGAAACAAACTCTGGTTCGGTAAGCAGAATAGCGTTCGACCCGGAAACATACAGTTATAACTCGAAAGCGGAAATTTCTTCTGACGGTGTGTTTAATTTTTCAGTGCAGTCCTCGCTACTGAAAAATAAAATAAAGTATTCAATAACGCATATACAGTTGAAATCTGCCCCGTGCATCACGATTTTCCGGGATGAAGAAGGAAAATCTGTTCTTGAAGGTGAACGGGTTTCTGCTTTGGAGGATATACAGATTGCATGGAACAGTGTATACAGCGGTACGGTTTATAAAGTCAGTATTAAGACCGCTCTTTTGACCATATACAGCGTTTCAACGAAAGCTCTTCAGGTGACGGTTCCTGCGGCTGTTTTTCGTCAGACGTTTGCAATGCAGTACTTTTGTGGATTTGTCTGCATGTTTTCATATCATGCATGCAGCCCGGTGGTAATCCGGACAATAGTACTGAATTTTCTATTACAAGTCCTCATGAAAACTGGACATATTACGCAGATACACAGATACTATTATCAGTGAATGCTGCAACTGATTCTGTTGTCTGGTCGTCGTCCTCCGACGGAGAACTGGGAACAGGTAATTCTTTTTCTGTCCTGCTTCCTGCAGGTATTTATAAAATTAATGCCCGGTGCGGCGGAATCGTAAAAGATGTACAGATAACTGTTATAGAAAGAGAAAACAGCAGCAGGTTCAGAACGTATCTTGTTACGCAGAACGGCAGAACTGTTTATCCGGGATCAGGCATTTGGTACACTGCTGCTTTTGCGGAAACGGGAGGTTCCGGCAGAGTTATTATTAGTACTACTGCTGAAATGCCGGTCAGTCTATCAGGCGGATTATCTGTCCCTGTACGTGATATTGTGTGCGATGGTTCATATGCTTCTTTGAAAGTGCATTCTCTGATGAACAACAGAGCCAGAACAATACCTGCCGGGCATATCGGAACCATGAAGTCATTTTATGTGCTTAATACGTCGATGCAGGACAGCGAGCCTCATTTTGTTACTGCACGTCTTTCTGCAGAAGAAAGCAGATGGATTCTCTGGCTGCCTGATGATATTACAGCAGCGGAAAAAAACGCACTGAAGCAGTGTACGGATAATCTGGAAAAGATAATACTTCCGCGCATATTGACAGTCTGGGGTGAATGGGCAGATATAGACGGTGACGGAAAGATTGCGGTCCTTGTCTGTCCGACTATAAATACAGAGAAAACGGCGGTCGGTTTTTTTAATCCCGCGGATTATTTTTTGCGAAATACGGATACTTCTTCAGAATCATATAATCCGTACAGTAATGAGACAGATATACTTTATATAGCTGTTCCCGATACCGGTTCTGAGACATATTCTGTAAGTTCTATTTCCGCAACGATTGTACATGAACTTACACACGCTGTCACATTCAACATAAAAACATATGAACGCATATGCAGCGGAGAGACTTCACGCGAGAAAGAAGCGGTATTTCTTGATGAAGGATGGAGTCATTTAAGTGAGAACCTGTGTGGATACGGGGTAACGGGCGGAAACCGGAAATTTCTTGATATTTTTCTTAAGAACACAAACGACTATTCTTTCTGTGGAAAAAATATGCTGGGGCAGGATGACTCTGCGGGAAGAAGAGGGGCGATGACATTGTTTCTGTCGTGGCTTTTCTGGAAGAGCGGCGGTATGCACTGGAATGCCGATGCTGTTGTTCCTGTCGATGACGGGGGTATAGCCTTTCTTCAGCGGATGGTAACATCCTCCGGATCAGGCTGGGAGAGCATAGGAGCTGCGTATGGAACGGATACCGACGAACTTCTGAAACAAATGGTCGGAGAACTGGAAGTACTGGAAACTCATCCTGATTCATATGTGTGCAGATGCGATCCGTATACCGGAGAACCTGTTGAGTTCTGGTACTGTCCTGCTGCCGTTGGTTTCGGTACGGCTGTAGATATTCTTCCCTGTTCGTTCTGTCTTTTTACACCGATAAAAATTACCGGTTCTTTGTCACCGGTACATATAACTGCGGATAATGCGCTGGGAAATGTATTTGTTCTTGCCTGTCAATAATTAAGCTGATAAAACAGTCCAGTCTTGATAGAGATCCCGTTTGGCATATATAATTACATTTTGTCATTTGTTTGTCCGGAGGATCTGATTATGGAAACAGCTGTAAAAAATCGTAACATATTTCATGGTAATTTTATCAGTGCTCCGGTACCTGAGCAGCTTAAGATTGATGAGGACACGTACTGCATTGTTGAAAACGGGTGTATACAGAATCTGACGAAAA